>SHUD01000005.1 GCA_009697505.1 Bryobacterales bacterium | reverse complement strand
TAAAGCCTATCGCAAGTAGAAACCGAAGTAGCGGCCGGTGATCGGGGCATCGAGCTTGTTTTTGCGGCACCCTACCAGCCTCACATTGATGGATAGAATGATGGATAGCCGCAAACATTAAAACAGTAACTACAACATAATACGGTTTTTATTTCAATAATATGGCGGACCCCCTCTCCGCCATAAAAATTCGTTGCAAATAAAAGAGTTATTCTTCTGAGCCCCCGGCCAAGGGCTAATTTGTACATGGTTTGTACGATGGTAAGAAATAGAAGCGGTCAAAAAGCTGAGGAGACTGAATACATACCCCAGAAGCGCTCCCTGGATTGTGCCCAGTGCGAGTACCATCGTTCCGGTCGGCATTTCGGCGTGCAAGGGCAGGGTGGGCGGCTCAACCAGATCAACCGTTTCACCGCGGCCCCGGCGCTCCATATTGGAGGCCATGTTGGATTGCCGCTGACGGCGGGTAAGCTCGCCGTATTGCGCCTTGGCCGCCTCATACTCCCGCATTGCGCGCAGACGTTCGTTTTCGACTCTCGGTCCCACAACGAACTGGCTGCGCAGCTTGGCAATTTCTCCGGTGAGGCGCGCTTTTTCTTTGAGCCCGCTTTGCAATGTCTCGTCATAGCCCGCCAATTCCGCCCGCGCGCGGGCGAGCGGGTCCCGGACCGCGGCCAGCTCCCGTTCCTTCTCGGCCTGCGCGTCCTCCTGGATCTGCGCGGCCACCTGGGCTTGCAGCCGGGTTACCGCATCCCGCGCCGCCAGTTCCGAGACTATGCTCTTGCGCTGATTCCTCTCGTTCAGCACGTAGCTCATATCGTGCTCGATCTCGGTGACCCGGCGTTCGAGCGAGTGCAGGTTCTCGACCTTGAGAATGTTGCGGTATTCCTTATCCTCGCCTCCGGGAGTGGGCAGCTTGGCCAACCGGTCTTCCACTTCCTGTATCTGCTCGCTGACGGTCTTGAGTTCCTGATCGAGAAACTCGGTAGTTCCAATCGACTGGTCGCTGCGGTAGCGGCGGTTTTCCTCGTATACCAGCTCCACGATTCTCTGCACCACTTTTTGCGCTTTCGCCGGGTCCGCATCCCTAAAGGAAATCAGGATGGACGGAATGGCCTTGTCGGCGCCCTGCGTGAAGTCCGTGGAGAACCGCAGACGCTTCTGGAATTCCACCACCAGATCCGCAATCGGATATATCTTGCGGCGCTCCGGATACAGATTGAGAGCTTCGATCATCTGCGTGGCTATCAGCCGGCTGTGCGCCAGTTGGGTGACGGCAAAAATGCGCTGCTCCACTTGCATGGCCACGTTGGAAGTAACGTAGGTCTCCGAGACCTGGGGCGGGATGAACCGGACCGTCGCGCGCGAAACATATTCCTCAGGGTTCCAAAGGTTGTAGGCCACAGCGGCCGCCAACCCGAGTAACGTGAAAAACGCAATGCGCTTCCAGAAAGCCCCCAGCAACCATCGCCCGTCTTCGAACACGCTGGTAGACAACCAACGTTCGTAATTGAACTTCTGCTGCTGTCCGAAGCCAAGAATCATCGCGTCAGCTCCCCACGACCCCAGTTACCGTTTCGAGTTCGTGCGGCGATGGCACAGGCCGAGCGCGACCATTCCCATGCCGATCAGCAGCAAAGTGGACGCTTCAGGAACGGCGGCGCCGACAGCGGTTCCCGCGAATCCGAAGCTAAGCTCGTTTCCCGATGCTCCCGCCGCACCCGCGATTCCAGTGAGGTTCAAGATCCCCGTCAAGCGCCAACTGCCGGTGGCATCTCCCTGGAAGACAATATCCTGCGTTTCCGTAACCGTAGAGGTGGCGCCGTTGGCAGCCCTGGACGCCGATAGCGTAGTTTGCTGAATCGGCTGCAAGATATTCAGCGCTCCGGAGAGACTCGTCAGAGCGAGGTTCGAAAGCGTGATGGAGGTAGGAGGATTGGGTCCGCTGGCGGCCGTCACAAAGAAAGACGCCGCGGGAAGGGTCCAGGTGGCGCCGGCTGCCACCTGGCTTCCTCCGGTCGGGTTGAAATTCGCTTGATTGAAAGCACTGGTGTTGGTGGCATCCTGATACAGCCGTACTACCAACGTATTGGTAGCCCGCTGGTATTCGATTTCCACGCGACGGTCGGTATTATTTGCCCAGTAGGGCGTTGCATCCACGGTGGCGGAGGGCGTCCCGGAGGTGTCACCTGCCCCCACTTCCCAGGCTCCGGCGCCGGCGCCGGAAAAGCCGGCCCGAATCTGAACCCCGAGCTGAAACTGCGCCCCATAGCCGGGAATCGCAAGTGCGAACAACGCTATGAAAACAAGCGCGGGAATCGAGGAAGGTCTGCCTCTTAGATTAGAGTTCTCGGACATATGCCCATTTATTCGGCCGGATAGAGCATACGCTTTAGTCCAGGGATGGGGATATGCGGAAGATTCTTAGTCGTAGTGCCTGAGCCTTAGGGTCAAGGCCTTAGTACGGCGACTGGAAAGCATTGAATTACTTGGGCATCCGGTTGGGCACCCTTGCCGAGTGTCCAGAATTGCGCGTTGCATACTGCGCCTGGTCAGTTCCGGCATGGTTGCTCGCGAGCGGTACACTCAGCTCCCGTCGTTGGCACCACCCATTACAAAGTAATGACGCGAGGTGAAGGCCTAACGCAAGCCGAGATCAACACTCTTGTGACCTGGGTGGCCGACGGCGCGGCGGGCGACGCCAAAGGGCGCCCGCAGGCAAAGGGCAAAAGAAGTAGAGGGGGCCGCCCGCTACTGTTTTCCGAAATTCTTGACGAGGTAGTTCACGATCGTATCGAACTCCTCATCGGAGGCGCGGGCGCCTCTAGCGGCCATCTTGTCCACGATGTCATCCCACTCGTCCTTCGATAGCTTCTTGTCGGTGATGCGCATCGTGTTGTGACACTGGGTGCAGACGGTCATCAGCAGTTCCTTGCCAGGACCGGCCGGCAGGTTCTCTTGCGCGGGCGCGGAGGGAACCAAAAGGAGTGGCGTCAGAATCGCGGCAAGCTTCGCTCGCTTTACGATCGTCTGGGAGATTTGCGAAGTCATTGGTGTGAGGTGCTCCATGGACATGAAGTCTATCAGATTTTTGGGTCCGGCGAGTAGCCTAGTTTGCCCAGGCGTGATTTGCCCTGCCCTATAATCGTTGCTATGCATATGGTGAAACGCATTCTCGTTGGATCCCGCGTTGGGTCCCTCTGCGCGATATTGGCCGCGGCTCCGCTGGCGGCGCAGAATCCGCTGGCGCCTGGGGGCACTCTGCGAGCGGCCTTTCTGGGCGATAACCCGTCGCTGGGCCGGGTCGACCGCGCTACCGGAACCGTTACCGGACCGGTCGCGGATATGGTGAAGGAACTGGCGCGCCGCATGGGCGTGGCCTACACGCTCATCCCGGTTCCCAACGCCCGCGTGGTGGCCGAAAGTGTATTGAACCAGTCCGCCGACATCGGATTCATGGCCTACAACGCGGGGCGCGCCAAGGAAGTCGACTTTAGCGCGCCGTGGCTGCTGATGCCCAATACCTATCTGGTGCGCGCCGACTCGCCGATCCAAAAAGTCGACGACGCCGACCGCGCCGGCGTGCGTATTATTGCCGTGAAAAACGACACGCAGGATGTTTACCTGAGCGCGCATCTCAAGAACACGTCGGTGACGCCCGTGCCGAAAGTGCCCGAGACGGAGGAAGTCAAGAGCCTGTTGCTGGGCGGAAAAACCGATGCGCTGGCGGCCAACCGGCAAAGGCTTGTTGAAATCGCGGGTGACGACAATCGTTTGCGCATTGTAGCGGACGACTTCTTCGTTGCCGGACAAGCCATCGCGATCACCAAGGGCGAGTCTTCCCGGATCGACACGCTGAACAAATTGATCGAGGAAATCCTGAAGACGGATTCCGTCAAGACTTCGATTGAGCACGCGGGCTTGCGCGGAGTGTATCCGGCGAAGCCCAAGGGGCGTTAACGCCTAATCGAACTCCCGGCGCGGAGCGGCCTGATCGGAACCCACGCGGCCAGCCGTGATTTCCGCCGCCGAATAATTTTCCGGACGCACCGGATACCCGGCCATGCGCCGCAACAGAGCGATCTGGCCGGTGTGGGTCAACGCATCCGCAATGGCGCCTTGAAACAAACGCTCCGGGGTGACCGCACAGGTGCCGCGCGCAGCAATGTGCTGGACCACTTTTTAATGGCCTGATGAAATCGCGCGATCTCCTGCGGCCACGGCAAAGGCTCGGAATTGTGCCACGCCTGGCGGCCCTCCGCCTGCGTGAGCGCCCAATCCATCAGATCGCCGATGTGCGCGAGAATCTGCCCGGGAGTGCGTCCCGAACCAGTAGTCGCGAAATCGCTGAACTCCGGCGGCGCGTCGCGCAGCACTTTCCCTAAGCGGTAAGCGAGTGTGGCGAGGGTGTGGCGGATGGGGAGGTTCATGGCGATCCAAAGTCTTATTCTAAGCTGGCGCGCCGGCCCACAACTGTCCATGAGAATCCGCGCGGCTGTTACGCAGCTGATGGTACATATCTCGCGAGACATTGAGATACGAAGTGGCATTCACGCAGGCGGCCTTGGCGCAGATAGGGGCCTTACCGAAACCAGTCCGTGCTCACTCCAGACGGCGACCCAAAAAGCGCCAGACCCGAAAGCGGCAGTGAAAACTGCGGCGAAGGCGGTTCCGGCCGCTGATCTCATCGACATCAATTCAGCCACTGCTGATCAGCTGAGCGCACTTCCGGGGATCGGCAAGGCCTACAGCGAAAAGATCATCAAAGGCCGTCCGTACAAGGGCAAGAACGAACTTGTGGACAAAAATATTCTGCCGGCCTCTGTATATACATAAGATCAAGGATACGATCATCGCCAAACAGGAGTAGCGCGGCTGCATCGGAATCCAGAAAAACAAGAAAAGACGAAGGAAGAAGAATATGTTGAAAGATTTCAAAGCATTTGTGATGAAGGGCAACGTGCTCGACCTCGCGGTAGCCGTGATCATCGGTGCGGCGTTCGGTGCGATCGTAGTTTCGTTCGTGAATGACATTGTCATGCCACCGATCGGGCTGCTACTGGGCGGTGTCGATTTCAAAGAGTTGTTCGTCAGCTTGAACGGCCAGTCCTATGCGACGCTTGCGGCGGCAAAAACAGCCGCAGCTCCGGTCATTGCCTATGGACTGTTCCTCAACACGGTGGTCAATTTCCTGATCATTGCTTTCGTGATCTTCATGATCGTCCGGGCAGCCAGCACGATGCAAAAGCCAGCGCCAGCGGCGGCTCCGACGACAAAAGATTGCAGATTCTGTTTCCAGCCGATCCCGATTCCGGCGACGCGCTGCCCTAACTGCACCTCCCAGCTAGCCGCCGTAGCAGGCCAATCTAACTAAGGAACGTAACCACCATATGCCATTCATTAGAACTACTGCGGTCGTCGTGTGTTCGCTTGCATGCCTATCGCTAACCACCGCGTGGGCGGACCAAATTGTGCTGAAGGACGGTGACCGGATTACCGGCGACATCGTTAAAAAGGACGGTCAAACGGTAACGATTCAGAGCAAGAACTTCGGTTTGGTGACGTTCAAGTGGGACGATATCGCCACTGTCAAGACTGACCAGCCGCTAAACGTCACGCTGCCGGGCGACCGGACCGTTAAAGCAAATATTCAAACTCAGGACGGGCGGGTCCAGGTGGCAGCGCCGGGGACGCCGCAAGCCGTCGCTCCAAACGAGATCGTTACGTTGCGCAATGACGCCGAGCAGAAGAACTACGAACGCCTCCTCCATCCCGGCCTTCTGGATCTATGGACGGTAACCGGAAGCTTGGCTCTCGCAGGCGCCAAGGGCAACGCGGAGACCTCAACCCTGACAACTCCGTTCACCTTCGTACGCGCCTCCAACACCACCCGTACGACGGCCTACTTCAATTCCATTCGTTCCAATGCTACGCTCGGCGGAGTGAGCACGCAGACCGCCCAGGCTGTCCGCGGCGGTTGGGGCTACAACCGAAATCTAACGAAGAAGATGTTCGCCAATGCCTTCAACGACTACGAGTACGATAAGTTTCAGTCTCTCGATCTGCGCGTTGTTCTTGGTGGCGGACTGGGCTATCAGGTTTGGACGAATGAAACTAGTCGTCTAGCAGTCGTGGCCGGCGGCGCATGGAACCGGGAAAAGTTCAGCCCGGCTACGACCGTTGCTTTCACGCGAAACTCTGCAGAAGCCTACTGGGGCGATGATTTCAATTACAAACTCAACGCTCGAACAAATCTGGTGCAGTCTTTCCGCATGTTCAACAACCTTTCGAATTCGGGCCAGTACCGGATGAATTTCGACGTTGGAGCGACCACGCAGATAGCCAAGTGGTTGAACTGGACCGTTTCACTCAGCGACCGCTACTTGAGTAATCCCGCACCGGGGCGTAAGAGCAACGACACACTCTATGCGACGGGACTGGGATTTGCGTTCGCGAGGTAACTCGGAGATGCATGGCCAGACAGTTGTCGCAAGTACAAAGCCTAATGAACATTCACGCATTTGAGTCATCCCACTCGAACTGGGGCTGTGATAACACTCGTTTTTCGTACCGTTTCCTTCGAATGCTATCGGTGATTCTGGGCTGTGAATGGTGGGTGCCGCCGCAGTATCCTACTCCAGCCGGTAGTTCGGGGCTTCCTTGGTGATGATGACGTCGTGGACGTGGCTTTCGCGCAGGCCTGCCGCGCTGACGCGGATGAAGCGGGCGCGCTCGTGCAGTTCAGCGATGGTCGCGCATCCGCAGTAGCCCATGCCGGCGCGCAGACCGCCCACCAACTGGTACACCAGGTCGGCCAGCATGCCTTTGTAGGGCACGCGGCCTTCGATGCCCTCGGGCACCAGCTTGCCGCTGCTGCTGGTTTCCTGCGCGTAACGGTCGGCCGAGCCCTGCGTCATCGCGCCCATGGAACCCATGCCGCGATAGCTCTTGAAGGTGCGGCCCTGGAAGAGGATGGTTTCCCCGGGGCTTTCTTCGGTGCCGGCCAGCAGGCTCCCGATCATGACGCAATCGGCGCCCGCGGCGATGGCCTTGGTCACGTCGCCCGAGAACTTGATGCCGCCGTCGGCGATGAGAGGAATACCGGTCCCCGCAGTGGCTTTGGCGCATTCCGCAATCGCCGTGATCTGGGGGACTCCGGCACCGCTAACGATGCGCGTGGTGCAGATGGAGCCGGGGCCGATGCCGACCTTGATGCCGTCGACACCGAGCGCGATCAGGTCCCGGGCGCCTTCGTACGTGGCTACGTTGCCGGCGATGAGCTGTACATCAGGCAGAGCGTGCTTGATGGCCGCGATCGCCTCCATCACCCGCCCGCTGTGGCCATGCGCGGAATCGACGGCCAGCACGTCCGCTTTCATGCGGACCAGCTCCTGGGCGCGTTCGAGGAAATCCCCGGAAGAACCCAGCGCGGCTCCCACGCGGAGCCGCCCTTGCGAATCCTTGGCGGCGTTGGGGTACTTCAGCTTCTTCTGAATGTCTTTGACCGTGATCAGACCCTTGAGATTGTAATGCTCGTCAACGACGAGCAGCTTTTCCACGCGATGCGTGTGCAGGATGGCTTCGGCTTCTTCCAGCGTGGTGCCGACGCCCACCGTGATCAGGTTGTCCTTGGTCATCACGCTGGCAACTGGCAGGTCGTAGCGGGTCTCAAAGCGCAGGTCGCGGTTGGTGAGAATGCCCACCAGTTTGCCGTTCTTAGTCACGGGAACGCCGGAGATCCGGTAGCGCTTCATGACGTCGAGCGCGTCGGCGATTTTCTGTTCCGGGTCGATGGTGACCGGGTCGACGATCATGCCGCTTTCCGAGCGCTTCACCTTGTCCACTTCCGCGGCCTGCTTTTCGATGGACATGTTGCGGTGAATCAAGCCCAGCCCGCCCTGCTGGGCGAGCGCAATCGCCAGGTGCGACTCCGTCACGGTGTCCATGGCCGCGCTGACCACCGGGATATTCAGGCCAATCTTGCGGGTAATCCAACTGCGGGTGTCGGTTTCGGCGGGCACCACTTCGCTGCGCGCGGGAACCAGCAGGATGTCATCAAAAGTGAGGCCTTCCGGGATGTTTTCAGGAATCATGCGGAGTACTTTTGATCATACAGCATGACCCTAAGAGTGCGATGCACTTCTGCCGATATGGGAGGGAACCCTATGTCTGCTCCCCTTGCCGGAAAGTTTCAAGATCACTACGAAGTTCTGGGCGTCGAACCCAACGCCGAACTAGAGGCGATTCAGCTCGCCTACGCGCGACTGGCGCAGCAATTTCATCCCGGTAATCCCGAGACGGGGGACGCGTCGAAATTCGACGCCGTCAATCTGGCCTACGAAGTCCTGTCCCAGCCGGACCTGCGCGGTGCATTCGACAAGTTGAAGGGCATCGGCGCCGAAAACAACAGCCCCAAGTTCACAGGTCTGCCCTTCTTTGAATCCCTGGGGCGGGAAAACGGATTGCGCGCGGCACTGATGTGCGTGCTCTATGACCGGCGCCGGCAAAAGCCCTTTACCCCCAGCTTATCGGTGCGGCATGTGGAAAATATCATCGTATCGACGCTGGAGGAGATGGCCTTCGTGCTGTGGTACCTGAAAGACCGGCGCTGGGTGATCAGCGACGACAAGAGCAGCTTGCAACTAACGGCGGACGGAGTGGAGTACCTGGAAAAATATCCGCCCGCGGCCGATCTCGTCATGCCGTTCATCAAGGCAAGCGGACTGATGACGCCGGTGGCCGGCTGGGAGGAGGCCGCCGCGGAGAAAGCCGTGCCGGAATCCGCGGAAGCAGCCTACGAAGAAACCGCTTACATAGCGGAAGAAGCGGAACTGGTCAGCGCGACGCCCACCGTGGAAGATCCGCAACAGCGCGCGAACCTGAACCGGATCCTGTCACGCGGCAGGAATTAAGCGAAGTCTAGTTGCCTTCGCACTTGCCGCCGGGGCAGCGGTTGTTTTCCTCACACGCGTATTCGAACAGGCCGACCTTATCCCACTCCGGCTTGGCCTTGATTTCGAATTCCTGCGACCACGGCTTGGTGAAGATCTTGGGGTCGTCGATCTGGAGCACGTAGGAAATGGTGTCCTTGTCCTTCCACTTCAGGCGCTCCGTGGTGACCATGGCGTCGCTGTGCATGCGGTATTCTTTGTTGTTGGTGTAATGATAGTCGTCCAACATCCAACGCTTGAAGTTGTTGGTTTCAATTACCAGCGTGTCGCCTTCCCAATGCCCCACCGGGTCGCCGTAAAACATGGGTTCCAGATCCTTGCGGTGCGGACGCCCGTCCAGCGGAACAATGCGGGTCATGTGCTGGAATTCGTGCACGATCGTCAGGTAATTCCTGGTCTGCGCAAAATGCATGGCGTTGGCGGTCAGCATGTTGTCGGGGAAACCGGCGGGCATGCAAAAATCGCGCGGCTCATCGTGACGCGGATTGCCCGTGCGCGGTTCGAGGAATGCCTCGCCGCCGGGTTTGAGCGGAGCGAAGTTTTTACGATCGAAAATCGTGGCGGAACCCCTGCCCTTCTCAGCGCCCGCAAGCTGCGTGGGCCATTGGAAGATGCCGGTGAAGTCTGGTTTGCCGTCGGGCGTGCGCGGGATTGCCGCCGCGCTCGCCGCGCCACCGGACTGACCCAAAACCGGCACCGTCAGTGCCGCCAGCAAAATTGCCGTCAAAATTCCTGTCCACGTTTTCATTGATTTGGCTCCCGTGTTTTGACTCCCTGTGACAAACTAGGGTTTCGTTGGATCATTCGCCTGGCCGGCAGTGAATACCATTCTGCCGTCCGCGTAGGTCACTTTGGCGCCAAAACCGTTCGCCGATCCGTCTTTGGCTTTGAACCCGTCGACAGTGATGGTGGCGCCGATTTGCAGCGCGCTCTTCATGATGCCGCGCCGCATCAACTGGCCGGGAGCGCCGCCGGAAAAAGCGTAGTTGACGACCTTCCCGTCATCGCCCTTCACGTCGACGTAATACCAGACGTGGGGATTCTGCCACTCGACCTTGGTGATGACGCCCACTACTTTGATGGGCTTGGTCTCGTCGTACTCGGCCGAAAAGGAGTGATGCGCGACTGCGGGCACGGAAGCCGCCAGAATTAAACCCAAGAAAAGAAAAGGCCGGATCATAGTTTTACCTGTACTCAATTGGCAGATTAACCCGCCCACGGAGCTGATGTCAATCGTAGGCGCGTATGAGGCAGTGTCCTCACAGATCGAAGCGGGTATTGCTACTCGGATTTGGGAGGTTCGAGAGCTTTTGGGGGCGTAGGCGTATCCACAAGAAGCGGCTCTTGGCGCGGCCCCGAAGATGTTCAATCACTCTGTCTATGCTGTAGTGCGAGGTTATATTTCCCGAGGCATTCAATTCTTGGTCCATCTTCAGGATCACCCTTAGCGCATCGCCACTGTAGAATCCTTCCTGCCTCGCATCCAAGCGGGAGAGAAATTCCTTGTCCGGGATCGAGGCGTTAAAAACTGCCGTTCCATCAGAACATCTCCACTTCTGGCTTGGAACGAAAGACAATTTCACGACCCTCAATAGGGTTTCTCTTGTGTTGGTCAAATCAGGCGAGATAGGGCTAGCGACGCCGGATTCCGGTCTTTCGCGATGCTCATCTACAAGAAAAACATCTTTCTCTTCCTTGCGGATGATCTCCTGTTGATCGCTCTAACGGGCTTCGACAAAATCAATCCCCGCATGGTCTAGCGGCTTTACGAACTCATTCACAGCCTGGAGAACTCTTTCATCAAGCCATGGCCTGTAAGCGTCCTCATGGGCTTCTAGTACTTGATGATTCACCGTGAACTGAATATGGTTGTCTATATATATTACGTTTTCCGGCTTGTGTTTATTGAGCAAGCGGATGAACTTGATCAGACCCGCCACACCGCCTACTGGGATGCCCACAAAAAAGAAGATTCGCTCCAGGAGTTCCTTGGCCTCTGTTACCTCTTGCCCGAGCATCAATTGCTTTGCATGGTCATATAGGCCCTGGAACAACGTCAAGTCGATTCCGAACGATCCAGGCTTGAACTCTGCTTTGACTCGAACCGATACTTCCGTGCGTTCTCCATTCAGCACGCGATTGGATTGCTGAACTAGATTTCCAAGAGCCAGAAGCGCCGGAGCCAGTGCGCGCTCATCCATTTCGCCATCGCGCACTGCCTCGCCATCATAAACAACTTGAAATTGAACTTCGCTCACTCCGGGGAAGCGTATCATAATCAGCAACGATCTATTTAGGACACTACCCGCGTATGAAGGTGTGAGGTGGTGCCCGGAGGGAGACTTGAACTCCCACACCCTTTCGAGCGCCAGAGAACAAACATCTACCCCTAAGCTTCGCTTGGGGCTCTTGGACGGCCGCGAGGAGCGCTCTCCCGCCCATGTTATACTGAAGCTGAGCTTAGGCTCACAACAAACAAACTTCAAAACACAAACTCAAAACCTACACACTCCAAAAACTTAAAAACTACGCACAAAGAACTACACAAAAAAAACTCAACTCCAAAAAATTTACTCTTTCAAAAAACCTTCCTCTGCTTTTTGCTTTTGCTGATTTTGGGCTCACCGGCTGGAGCCACCGTTTGAAGAGATGCGCCTTGGAGTAGTGTAGGGACAATCTTCCTGACGGCCGGCGGGTAGGAGATTGTGTGCGTAGACCGCGTAAGAAGTTTGATCCGATCAGGCTGTTCCACAAAATAAAGCTCCTGGCCTTCGAGGCCGGCATCACCATTGTGTTCATTTTTTGGGTGGTGAAGGAAGTCCGTCACCAGCTCGAATGGGACCGGCCCGCGCCGCCTAAGCTCGAGCAGTCGGATCTATCCCATGTTGGTAAGCGGTAGGGACTCGGAGGGACAGCGGACAAGGGTAAAATCATCCCATGGCCGTAGGCGAACTCACCAACGACGAACTGCTAGCGATTGTGCGCCAGCGTCACAGTGCCATGACTGACGCGATTATGGACTTGCCGCTATTCACCGCGCTCGTCGATGACGCGATGCCATACATTGACCTTGCACGGGAACGCAGGTTGATTGCGAAGCAGGAATAATTTTGGTGGCCCCGTCCGGGGTCGAACCGGAACACTCTTGCGAATATAGGAACCTAAATCCTACGCGTCTGCCAATTCCGCCACGGGGCCAATCGTTTGCACAACCATTGTAGAACGCTGTCCAACTACCTGAAAAGATTCATGCCGACGCGATTTCCTAAATCTGGTGCGTCTGCCAATTTAGCCATCCGGGCGGATCGCGTCGACTATTGCCTTTATATTTTAGCTGACGGTTCGCGGTAATAAGCTCCGCCAGCTTTCCAGAAAAGCCCGCGCCTGACTGGCCAAGGGCTCGCGGGGGTCGGTAACCGGGTCGATTTCGCCGTGCTCGATAGGCGCGTGGTCTTTTTCGAGAACGTAAATCAGCCGCTCGCGGAGCAGGGAGAAGCGCACGGCATCGGCGGCCTCGCCGGCGGGGAAACGGCCGCAGCTTCCTCGTGCGTAGCCGCAGTTGCAGACCTCGCGCTGGGTCGCTTCCGGAGGGGTCCAATCATAGGCGGCGGTGCAAACACCGCTCCACGCATCGAACAGAGTCAGGCGCGGCGCGGGGTCCCAGCCGCCTCCGTCGAGCCTTTGCACCGGTCTGAAAAATGGGCACGCCATGAGATTGCCGGCAGAAGGGTATCCTAACAGAAGATGACCCCGCGTATACAGCTTTTGGAGCAGGTCCTGGCCCAGGACCCGGCAAGTAAGCTTGCCCGTTATGGTCTGGCCATGGAATATGCCAACATGGGCGAAGGAGCCCGGGCCATGCAGGAATTCGAGACCGTGATCAGCGCGGATCCGTCCTATTCGGCCGCGTACTATCACGGCGGACAGACACTGGAAAAGATGGGCGACCTGGACCAGGCCCGCGCCTTCTACCGCCGGGGGCTGGCGGCCAATATCGACGCGCACGCGCGCGGCGAAATCCAGGCGGCGCTGGATATACTGGGTGGTTGAGGGACGCTTGATTCGCTTCTTCATCATGGTCGGCATAATCTGCCTGACGGCGGACTCCGCCCTGCCCCAGGCCCAGCCCCCGGTCCGTCCGCCAGTGCGGCAGGCTCCCGCGGCGAACTCCGCCCAGAACCAGCTTGACGGCAGCGAAGCGTTGTTCACGGTACTCGCGGCCATCAACGCGGCCGGCTACGACGACGAGATCAACGCCGCTTCCACCCATGCCTTCCGCCACAGCTTGCGCACGCAGCTTGCGACGCGAAACCTCGATAGCGTTTACCAACTCAAGCGGTTTTTCCGCGACCACGCGCTGCGGGATCCGAAGGCGGAGCTGAGCCGCTACATCTCCTATGGGCTATTGATCGACGGCCCTCCGGACTTCGGCTACCGCGATCCGGACATGCTGCGGCCTCCCGACGTGACCTCCATCGAAGGCCTCTCGCCACTGCTCGCCGCGTTCCACAAGGAAGCCAACGTGGAGGAGCTGTGGCAGCGCGCGCAACCGTTTTATGACCAGATGATCGAGCAGTACCACGAGCCGGTGAGCCGCGCGGTGCTGGGCGTAAACGCCTACTCGCGCAACACCACCAGCGGGTACCTGGGCCGCCACTTCCAGATTTTCGTGGATCTGCTGGGCGCCCCCAACCAGGTGCAGTCCCGCAGCTACGGCGACGATTCTTTCGTGGTGGTGACGCCGGCCGCCGAGCCGCAGATCGACGGCATCCGGCACGCGTATCTCCACTATCTGATCGACCCGCTGGGTCTCAAATTCTCCGACGACATCAAGAAGAAACACGCCCTCGGCGACTACGCGCTGGGCGCCGGCGCGCTGGATGAGCACTACAAGACCAACTTCGTGGATCTCTCCACCGAAAGTCTGATCAAGGCCGTGGAAAGCCGCATGGACCGCCGGCCCTTCATGGCCGAGCAGGCCATGAAGGAAGGCTTCGTGCTGGCGCCGGCTCTGGCCGAACAACTGGCGGTTTTCGAAAAACAGGAGCAGGCTTTGCGGCTGTACTTCCCCAACTTGTTTGTGGGCCTGGATTTTAAGCGCGAAGAAGAGCGGCTTTCCAAAGTGGAGTTCGTCGCGGCGCGCGGCAGCCGCGTGGTGCGGGCCGCTCAGGTGGTCAAGCCGCCCGAACTCACGGGCGTGGCCAAGACCCTGGACAACGCGGAAACGGTATATCGGGACCGCAATCTCGATCAGGCCCGCCAGCTTTACCTTCGCGCGCTGGAAGAAACCACCGAGCCAACCGCCCACGCAAAAGCGTATTATGGATTAGCCAGGGTAGCCATACTCCAAAGAGACCCCCAGACGGGAGATCGCCTCTTCCGCAAGGCCCTGGAGTTGCAGCCCGACGCGGAAACCAAGTCCTGGAGTTTGTTGTATCTTGCACGTTTGGCCGATTCGCAGGGAGACCGGGAACAGGCCGTGGAACATTACCGGGCGGTGCTGGCGATCCAAGATGCGCCGGACACGGTCCGCCAAGCGGCGTCGAAAGGTGTCGCGGAGGCCTTCAAGCGATAGGCTTAAATATCACAATTAGGGAGTAAATGGAATGAAGATGAAGTTCATGTTGATTGGCTTGCTCGCGGTCGCCGGCTTGGCAACGGCGCAAAAGGTGAAGTCGCAGAAGGAAGGCGAAGCGGTAAACGCGGTCATCGCCGCGCAGACTCCCGACGCCCGCATCGCCGCCGTGGAAAACCTGCTGTCGAAGTTCAAGGACACCGAATTCAAGGCCGCCGTATTGGAAATGGCCGCCAATGCCGCGCAGCAGAAAAACGATGCCGCCGCGACGATGATCTACGGAAATCGCGCGCTGGAAGCCAATCCCAAGAGCATGCAGGCTCTGTTGATCGTGTCCTCGACGATGGCGCAGGGCACCAAGGAATTCGATCTCGACAAGGACGAAAAGGTCAAAAAAGCCACGAAAATGGCCGGCGACGCCATCGCCATCATCAATACCGCGGAAAAGCCCAACCCGCAGCTTCCCGACGAGCAATGGATCAGCATCAAGAAAGACATGATCTCGCGCGGGCACGAGACGCTGGGGATGCTCGCGGCCGTCGACAAGAAGTACGATGTGGCGATCGCTGAATTCAAGACCGCCGTCGAGGCCGGCGCTACGCCTGAGCCAGCGGTCATGATACGGCTTGCCGTGGCCTACACCAACACCAAACGGTTCGATGAAGCCAACGCGACGGTGGACCGGGTGTTGGCGATGGCCGGCACTCCGGAAGCCCTGAAAAAGATCGCGCAGGAAGAAAAGGCGCGCATCGCCAAACTCAAAGGTGGCCAGTAACTGCTACCACGGCGGCTCGGATGAGCGCGGATCTGGCGGGCCTCGAGCGGGTACTGGGGCACGGGTTTCAAGACCGGGAACTGTTGGGCCGCGCGCTCACCCATAAATCGCGGGCATATGAAAAGCCCGGCGACGGCAGCGCCACCGACAATGAACGCCTGGAATTCCTGGGCGACGCCATCCTGGGCTTCGCCGTCAGCGAGTTTCTGGTCCGGCGCTTTTCCACGTATCCCGAAGGCCGGCTGTCCAAGCTGAAGGCCCGTCTGGTCAGCGCCGCTCACCTCCATGAGGTCGCGCAATCGCTGAACTTGGGAGATTACCTGTTGCTCGGCCGCGGCGAGGAACTGAGCGGAGGGCGCATGAAGAAGGCCCTGCTCTCCGACGCGCTGGAGGCTCTGATCGCGGCCCTGTATCTGGATGCCGGACTCGAAGCGGCTCGCCAGTTCATCAAGGCCCACGTCATCGAACCCTATGATCCACTGGAAGAGATCGAGACGACGGCCTCCACCGATCACAAGAGCGCGCTGCAGGAAACGGCGCAGTCGCTGAAGTTGCCTCCTCCGCGTTACAGTGTTGTGGCTGAAGAAGGGCCGGAGCACGCCAAGACCTTTACCGTCGAGGTACGCGTGGGTAAGGACTGGGTGAGCCAGGCCCAGGGACTTTCCAAGAAAAGCGCCGGCCAGAAGGCAGCCCAACAAATCCTGGTGCAACTCAGCTAGGCCGGGCGCTAGCCTGCATTTCTCACAACGTCCCAAGGTAGATCAGAAAGAGCCATACCGGGGCCCAGCGTGGAGCGGGCTTTAGCCTGCAACGGAGGCTTCAGCCTCCGCAGCGGTATAACCACACTTCGAACCGGGGACTCAAGTCCCCGTCGCAGGCTAAAGCCCGCTCCACGTTGGGATCTGCTCCTCCGTAAGCAATCTCGTGTGCGAAATGCAGGCTAGTCAATAAAGCCCTGCGCTAATCGATAAAACCTTTCCAGGTACAGCCCTTGTCGTCGAGCAACGTGATTGCGGTGCTATCGGAAACGCCGCTCAGGGAGCGCCCATTGCCGTCGCGAAAACGGTAGATCACAGTCGCATCGTCCATGCGCTCGGCTCGGCCCTGCCAGACATTGCCGTAGTCATCCTTGAGCCTGATGTTGTCGCCGTAGCCATGGCCGGTAACCCGGGTGCGCGTCTTCTCTTCTTCCAGGTGGAAGAAACCGCCCGGCAGAGGGGAGTGTTTCCGGTGCCTGCTGTACATAGATATCTCAATTATGCGTGCCGCGCGCACGGGCTTCGATCAGGCAAATGATCTAGAGCGCCTCCAGCATCTACCCTAGAAGAATGCGGGCGGTTATTCAGAGGGTTGCGGAAGCGCGGGTGAAAGTGGACGGCGTAGTCACCGGCGAAATCGGCGCGGGCATGCTGGTGCTGCTGGGAGTGACCAAGACGGACACGGCCGTAGATGCGGAGTTTCTGGTAGACAAGCTGGTGAATCTGCGCATCTTTGCCGACGATGCCGGCAAGATGAATCGCAGTTTGCTGGATAGCCGGGGCAGCATGCTGGTGGTTTCCCAGTTCACGCTGTATGGCGATTGCCGCAAGGGACGCCGCCCCAGCTTCGACGATGCCGCTCCCGCAGGGCAGGCGCGGGCCTTATATGAAGTGTTTGTCGAGATCGCGCGCCGCAGTGATCTGCGGATCGCCACCGGCGTATTCCAGGCGCATATGGACGTATCGCTGGTGAACGACGGTCCGGTAACGCTGATTGTGGAGAGCCCCTCGCGCCTTGCGGCCCGCTAAGGGCCTTGGTTACGCTGATCTTGGTTACGCTGATCTTGGTTACGCTGATCACAGTGAAAGGGTTCTTGCAATGATCCTGGGCACAGGCGTGGATATCTGTGAAGTCCCGCGCATCGCGGCAGCCATCGCGCGCCATGGCCAGCGCTTCGTGGAGCGGGTGTACACAGAGCGGGAAATCGCCTACGCCGAAAGTAAAGCCAACCGTTTTGAGCGTTACGCGGCGCGCTTCGCGGCCAAAGAAGCCGGCATGAAGGCGCTGGGCACGGGCTGGCGCGGCGGCATCGCGTGGCGGGATTTTGAAGTGGCCAATCTCCCCTCGGGACGCCCCACACTTCGCTTCCACGGCAAGGCCGCCGAAATCGCGGCACAGCTCGGCGTCTCCCGGGTGGCTCTCTCCATCACGCATACCAAGGAACAGGCGCTGGCCATGGTGATTCTGGAGGATCACACTGGAAGGCCCGGGCCTGAAGGCGGGAGCTCTTTCAGTCCTATAATTTAGTTACGTCCATGCGGAAGCGGTATCTATTCTGGTCCGGCATCGCCTTGCTGGCAATCCTGTCGGTGCTGGTGGTCTGGCAGGTTTCCTTCACGTTTGGCGACTATGGTCCGGAAAACGCCGCGCAGACGTTCGTTTTTTGGGCCATTTCCACGCTTATTTTCCTGCTGACCGTGACGCTCGGCTTCATGCTATTCCGCACGGCCATCAAACTCTACTTTGAGCGGCAGGCCAACCGCGAGGGGTCGCGCATCAAGACCAAGCTGCTGGTGGGCGCGCTGGCTCTCAGTCTGTTGCCGGTGGTGTTCCTGTCCCTGTTCAGCTACGTCATCTTGAACCGGAACGTGGAGAAGTGGTTCAGCCGTCCCGCGGAAGGAATTCGCGCGGATCTGGTGCAAAGCACCAATGCGCTGGCAGCGGAGGTACAGGGCCGCGCCAATGCTCTGGCCCGCTGGGTGGCCTCGCTACCGGAAGGGGACGCGGGCTCGGCGAACTACGCGCGCCTGTGCCGCGACAACGGCATCGTGATGATGGAGCTGACTGCGCGTGGCGCGAAGCCCAGCGTAGTCTGCCCGCTCCAGCCGGGCCCGGGCCGGCTGTTTACCGCCACCGCTCCGCTGGGCCGCGGATCGCTGCGGCTAGGCGTCCGCCCGAAAGTGGATTTACAGCGGACGCAAGACGAGATCGACCGCTACATGGCGGAGTACGCGCAACTGGCCGGCCAGAAGAAAAATATCCGCACGCTGTACCTGCTGTTCATCGTCGCCATTGCGCTGTTCATCCTGTTTGTCGCCACCTGGATCGCTCTGCTGCTGTCGCGGCAGATCATCTCGCCGATTTCAGCCCTGTTGGTCGCGGCCGGGGAAATCCGCAAAGGCAATCTGGGCCACCGTGTCCGCACCAAGGCCATCGATGAATTGGCCACGCTGGTGCGCGCCTTTAACGAGATGATGCAGGAACTCGAGGCCAACAGCCATGAACTCGAAAACCGGCGGCGCTTCACCGAAACCATTCTGGAGAGCATTCCCACGGGCGTGCTGTCGCTGAGCGCCGATGGCCGCATCCAACGGGTAAACCGGGCGCTGCAGGGACTGTTGCCGCCGGAGCAAGTGGAACGCGCGGTTCATCTCGGCGATCTGTTTTCCAAGGAAGACACCGCGGAAATCCAGTATCTGATGAAGCGGGCGCGGCGCACGGGCCTGGCCGGGAGCCAAATCGAGCTGCAGTCGCCGGCCCAGGTGCGGCATCTTTCCGTAACCGTCTCCGCGCTACCCGCACAGGCGCCAGCCGAGCAGGGCTTCGTGGTGGTGCTGGAAGACACGAGCGAGTTGCTGCGGGCCCAGAAAGCGGCGGCCTGGCATGAAGTGGCCCGCCGCATCGCGCATGAACTCAAGAACCCGCTGACACCGATCGCCTTAAGCGCGGAGCGCATCGGCAGGATTCTGGATCGCATGGGAGACACCGGCACGCCCTCCGCGCACACCCGCCACGTCTTGCGCGAATGCGCGCGCACTATTTCGCGCGAAGTCGAATCGGTCAAGGCGCTCGCCGACGAATTCTCGCAGTTCTCGCGCTTCCCCGCCGCGCAGCCCGTGCCTTGCGACCTGAATGAGATCGTCAAGCATGCCCTGGCGGTGTTTCTGGGGCGCCTCAATGACATCGATCTGCGCGTGGAGCTGGCGCCCGATCTGCCGGCGGTTAATGTCGACCCCGAACAGTTCAAGCGCGTGGTGGTGAATCTCGTCGACAACGCCGCCGAAGCCATGCGCGATTCACTGGTCAAGCGCCTGCTGCTGCGGACCAACCTGGCCGCGCCCGACTCCATCGAACTACTGGTGGCCGATACCGGCTGCGGCATTTCTCCAGAAGACAAGGAAAAACTGTTCCTGCCATACTTTTCCACCAAAGACCGCGGCACCGGCTTGGGTCTGGCTATCGTGAGCCACATTCTTTCCGAACACGGCGCCCGCGTGCGCGTGGAGGACAACCGGCCCAACGGCGCGCGCTTCTACGTGGACGTTCCGGCCGCCGTCGCGGCTGAAGCCGAGGCGCGCGCGTGAAGACCACGCGCGTGCTGATCGTCGACGACGAACCCGGAATTCGCGAGTCGCTCAAGGGCGTTCTGGAAGACGAAGGCTACGTTTGCGAGGCCGTGGAGTGCGGCGCGAAATGTTTAGAGGAGCTCGCGCGGCAAAACTACGACGTGGTGCTGCTGGACGTCTGGATGGCGGGCATGGACGGCCTGGAAACCCTGGCCCGGATCCAGGAGGTGCCGTTCGAGGAGCGCCCCGAAGTGGTGATCATCTCCGGACACGGAACCATCGAAACCGCGGTGAAAGCCACCAAACTCGGCGCGTTCGACTTTCTGGAAAAGCCGCTCACCATCGAAAAAGTCCTGGTGGTGTTGAACAACGCGGTGCAGCAGCGGCGCCTGGAACTCGAAGTGAACCGTCTCCAGGATTCCGATGACGCCAAGTTGCGCATCATCGGCAATAGCGTCCCCATGAAAGCCTTGCGCCAGCAACTGAGTCTCATGGCGGCCACCAACGGCCGCGTGCTGATTTTCGGGGAAAGCGGCACCGGCAAGGAACTGATCGCCCATGCCATCCATGCCGCCAGTCCGCGCGTGCATGAGGCGTTCGTGGAAGTGAACTGCGCGGCGATTCCGGAGGAGCTTATCGAAAGCGAGCTCTTCGGCCACCGCAAAGGGAGCCTGGCCGGGGCCCTGGATGACAAAGTGGGCAAGTTGCAAAAGGCAGACGGCGGAACCCTGTTCCTGGATGAAGTCGGCGACATGTCGCTTAAGACGCAGGCCAAGGTGCTGCGCGCGCTCGATGAACAACGCTTCGAACCCGTCGGCGCGACGGAATCGACTCAGGTGGACGTACGCGTGGTCGCTTCCACCAACAAGAATCTCGAAGAGGAAATCGAACGCGGAAACTTCCGCGAGGATCTGTTCTACCGCTTGAACGTGATTCCGTTCCACGTTCCGCCGCTGCGCGAACGCATCGAAGACGTGCGCCTGCTCGCCGATCACTTCCTGCGCGAATTTACCACCGCTTATGGCCGCAAGCCCAAGGAACTGACGGAGGAAGCGATGCGGACGCTGGAAGCCTACCCCTGGCCCGGCAACGTGCGTGAATTGCGCAACCTCATGGAGCGCATCGTCATCATGAATCCGCAGACCGGCATCGACGCGCGCCATATTCCGCTGGACCGTTCGCGCCGCGCCGTCTTTGACCGCCCGATGGAACGTTTCGGCAGTCTCCAGGAAGTGCGCGAAGGCGCCGAACGCGACTATATCCTTAAGAAGCTGGAAGAAGCCAAGGGCAACGTCACGCGCACGGCGGAATTATTAGGGCTAGAGCGCAGCCACCTGTATCGTAAAATGAAGACCCTGGGCATCGCCCCCAAAGAATGAGCGCGCCACGTTCCGATTCCCCACCCACTCTTCGTGCCTTGACCGGGATCTTTTTGCGCGTCGGCAACACCACGTTCGGAGGCGGCGTCCCGACCATCGCGGCGTTGCAGCGCGAGTTAGTGAATCGACGCCGCTGGCTTTCCCCGGAAGACTACGCGCTGGCGTTTTCTCTGTCGCGCGTCACGCCCGGGACCAACGTAATCGCGTTTTGCGCCGCAGCCGGGGCCCGCATTCTGGGATTTCGCGGGGCGCTGGCCGGGGCGCTGTCAGAAACGGTTCCATCCGCGGTTCTCGCAATCCTGATCACGCAAGGTTACGAGACCTGGCGCACAAACACATGGGCCATGGCGGCCATCGCGGGCACGATTGCGGCCGTCGCGGGAATGATGTGGTCCAGCATCTGGTCTTTGGTGCGCCCGTATTTCCGCGGCCGGGCCAGCGCCGTGCGTGGGCTGGTGATTACGCTGGGAGCATTCGCCGCGCTATCGAAGTTCGGGCTTAGCCCGTTACCTATCATTGGCCTGGCCGCATTGACCGGCCTGCTGTGGAAGGAGCCCGCGCGGAAATGAACCTGTTCCTGCTCTATGTTCTGCTGTTCAAGGCCGTGATCACATCCTTCAGCGGCATGGCGTCGCTGCCCATGGTGCGCGACGATTTCGTTACCCAGCGCCATGTGCTGACCGATCGCCAGCTCAACACGGCCATTGTGGCGGGGCGCACGGGCCCGGGGCCGAATGGCCTCTACCTGGTAAGCGTGGGCTTCATCGTAGCCGGGCTGCCCGGTGCGATGGCGGGCCTGATTGCGCTGATCACTCCGGCGTTCCTCATCATTCCTTTGATGAACTGGATCGGCCGCTATGCCGGACAACCGCGCGTCCGCAGCGCCATTCGCGCGATCATTCTGGCGAGCGCGGGTTTGCTCATCGCCGCGTCAATCCCGCTAACCATGGACGCGGTGACCGGGCCGCTCGCCGCCGCCATGGTCGCCGCGAGCTTTTTGGTACTCACGTTTACCGACATTGAAAGCTGGTGGGTGATGCTCGGCGCGGCACTGGTGGGGTTGGGATCGAAATTAGTTGGCTAACATTAGTTGGCTAACAACGGCTCCACGATCGCCCACACATCGGCCGCGACCTCCGCTTCGTTCCGTGATCCGTCGACGAGCTTCACCCTCCGCGGTTCATCCTCGGCGAGCTGGTGGTAAGCGGCGCGCACTTTGCGATGGAAATCGGCGGACTGCTCGTCCAGGCGCGTCTCCACGTCCTGCGCGCGCTGATTCCGGCGATGCGCGCGGGCCAGGCCGGTTTCGACGTCGATATCAATAATTAAAGTGAGGTCCGGCACCAGGCCGCGGCAGGCGATGCGGTCGACTTCATAGACCAGTTCAGCACCCATGCCGCGCGCGGCGCCTTGATAGACCAGCGTCGAATCGGTGAAGCGGTCGCAGATGACGATGCGGCCCTCGCCGAGCGCGGGAAGGATCGCCTGATCCACGTTTTGCGCGCGCGCCGCGAACATGAGCAGCAGTTCAGCGGTGGGGCATAGCTCCTGGTTCTTCGCGTCGAGCAGCACGCGGCGGATCTGCAACCCAATCGGAGTCCCCCCCGGTTCCGCCGTTTCCAACACTTCGCAATTCGCGCCACGCAGCCGTTTTCCCAGTAAGCGCAACTGGGTGGATTTGCCGCTGCCCTCGGGGCCTTCCAACGTGATGAACGGGCTCCGCTTAGTCATAAACAAAGTGCAAAACTTTTTTCAAGTCTTCCCAGGCTTCGCGCTTGGCATCCTGGTTATAGGGGCGCAGCAAGTAGGACGGATGAAACGTCACCAGCAACGGGATATCGCGCCATGCGTGCCATTTCCCGCGCAGGCGGGTCACGCCGTCCTTGGTGGCAAGTAACGCTTTCGCTGCCGTCGAACCAAGAGCGCAGATGGCGGTGGGCTGCAGGACCATCAGTTGGCGGTACAGGAACTGGCCGCATATTTCCATTTCCTCGGGGCTTGGAGCACGGTTCTCCGGAGGCCGGCACTTGACGACGTTGCAGATGTACACGTCCGGGCGCTGAATGGGAATGCCTTCCTTGGCGGCGGTGTTCTCAATCATCTGGGTCAGCAGTTGACCGGCACGCCCCACGAAGGGGAATCCTTGCGCGTCTTCGTCGGCGCCCGGTCCCTCGCCGACAAATACCAGCCGCGCCTGCTGGTTGCCGGATCCGAACACGATCTTATTGCGTTGCTGGCACAACCCGCAGCGGCGGCAATCGCCGATATCCTCGCGAATCCGGAGCAGCGTATCGCCGGACGGTGAGAGTGCCGGTAATTCCATGGGCGCGGATGTTTCAGCTGGCGCCGGTTTCGAAGCCGGCGTGCGCCGGTAAATATTTTTCACACCGAGATCCTGATAGAAGGTAAGGTACTGCCGAAGCTGTTCGGGAGTCATGGCTCAAGTGTCATGGGTTCAAGCGTTAGTGCGAAGCGTGCAGGGCCAGGCGCACGCGCAGAGCCTCATCCAGAATTCGCGCGGCGATGGCGCGTTTGGATGCTCGCTCCACGGGAATCGTCTCTCCGGAGCGCGTCACCAGAACCACTGCGTTGTCGTCGGACTCAAAGCCGGTCGCCGGCTCTCCGGCGCCGGGCTGAGAAACCACGTTCCCGACGATCATGTCGCAATTCTTTTGTTCCAACTTCCGGCGCGCTTCCGCCACCAGGTCGCCGGTTTCCGCGGCGAATCCAATCACCAGGCGATCACCTTTTTTCGAGCCGACTTCGGCCAGAATATCCGGGGTGGGTTCCAGGTCCAGCGAAAGCCGCGCCGCGGTCTTCTTCACTTTCTGAGCAGGCGCATTAGCGACGTGATAATCAGCCACGGCGGCGGCCTTGATCACGATGGTCGCTTCGTTCAGGTGGTCCATCACCGCCTGGCGCATTTCGAGCGCGGTGCGCACAGCCACCATCGTCACGCCCTTGGGGGGAGCCAGATTCACCGGCCCGGAAATCAGCACCACGCGGGCTCCCCGCGCGGCGGCTTCTTCGGCAATTGCGTATCCCATCTTGCCGCTAGAGCGATTGCTGATATAGCGCACCCCATCGATGGGCTCTTGCGTCGGTCCGGCGGTCAACAAGATGGTCTCGCCTTCCAGGTCCTGCCGGGGCTGCTTCGCGCGGCTGGCGGCCAGGACCGCCTCGGCGATCACTTCGGGTTCCGCCAGACGTCCCGGACCGATCACGCCACACGCCAGCAGACCTTCGCCTGGTTCGACAATCACATGCCCGCGCTCGCGCAGCTTCGCCATATTGGCTTGCGTTGCCGGGTGGTTCCACATGCTGGTATTCATGGCGGGGGCCACCACGACGATACCCGTAAAAGCCAGATACGTAGTGGTCAGCAGATCGTCCGCCAGCCCGTTGGCGAACTTCGCGATGAGATCCGCGGTGGCGGGCGCGACCACCATCAACTCGTGCTCCTGCGCGATGCGCATGTGATCGATGGCGCTGGAGAGCGTGTCGTCCGCGCTGGCCGCGGAAAACAGTTGCGTATGCACCTTGCGTCCGGTGAGTGCGGCAAAAGTCAGAGGGCGGATGAATTCTTCCGCCGCGCGGGTCATCACAACATCGACAGTGAAGCCTCGCTCCATCAGAGCGCGGGCCAACTCCGCCGCTTTATAAGCGGCAATGCCTCCGCCGACGCCCAGCGCGACGTTCATCGCTCCATGCCCCGGTTAGGATTCCGGAGCGGCCTCAACCGTCTTGCCAATGGCGGTGTCTTCGTAAGGCACCAGCCCGCGCCGCACTTCTTCCATAGCCGCGATGGTGGGCTTCTTCGAGGTGCTCGGCAGCACGCTGCGGGCGCCGTTCTGCAACTGGCGGGCGCGCTTCGCCGCCACGATGATGAAGCGGTACGCGCTGGCTTCCGGGTCGTCCGGAATCACGCTCTGGGCGGTTTGTCTCAGATTGCTTTCAGCCATGTGGATTGCTCTGCTCCGTTTGCTCTCAGAAAGGACTACGAGAATGTTTCCAGTATCGGACGGATCTCATTTTCCATCCGGTCGCGCCGGCTGCGGGTCGCTTTCACAATGGACACCAGCGTATCCACGGAAGCCGCGACTTCCCGGTTTACCAGCACATAGTCATACAAAGTATAATTCCGGATCTCCCCGGCAGCGTCATGCAATCGCCGCAGGATCACTGACTCCTGGTCCTGGCTGCGCGCCCGCAAGCGCTCCTCGAGAACCTGCCGGCCCGGCGCCAAAATAAAAATCGACACCGCGTCGGGAATCTTCTCTTTTAATTGTCGCGCACCCTGCACATCGATGTCGAGCACGAGGTCGCAGCCAGCGGCGGCGGCGCGTTCCCGCTCGCTCCAGTGCGTACCGTAGTAATTGCCAAAGACTTCGGCGTGTTCCAGAAATTCGCCCTGGGCAATACGGGCCTCAAATTCGGCGCGCGAAATAAAATAATAATCTTCGCCATCCCGTTCGTTTCCACGGGGATAGCGTGTGGTGTAGGACACCGAAAAGCGCAGCTTGGGCACCTGCCGCATGAGTTCGCCGACGAGGGTGGACTTACCGGAGCCGGAGGGCGCCGAAATGATGAAAACGGTGGCGTTGGGAGAAAGGCTCATTCCAGATTCAGGGACTGCTCTCGAATTTTCTCAATGGCGGCCTTGGCGCCCAAAGCCAGGTCCGTGATCTTCATCGCGGGTTCGCCGGAACCGCTGGTCTTAGAGAGAATCGTATTGGTCTCCCGGTTCATTTCCTGCAACAGGAAATCGAGCTTCTTGCCCACTTCCCCGCCCGCTTCCATGAGCGCGGCCAATTGTCCGGAGTGAATCTTCAAGCGGGCCAGCTCTTCTCCGATATCGCTGCGATCGGCCAGCAGAGCGGCTTCCTGCGCCAGGCGCTGCGGATCGATCTGAATTCCCGCGGCAACATCCCGCAACCGATCGGAAAGGCGCTTGTGAAAATATTCGCGGGCGCTGTCGCGCAACTGTTCCATCTGTTCCGCGGCTTCGCCAAGGCGAGTATTGTGGGCGCGTACCTCCGCAGCCAGCTCACTGCCTTCGCGGGAACGAAAGACGTTGAGTTCGTCGAGCGCCCGCGCGAGCGCCTCTTGCAGGGCCGTTTCCGTGCCTTCCGGAGGTCCCGCGCTTTCGACTTCATCCAACATCCCGGCAATCCGCAGCGCGGCATTGAGATCGGGTTTGGAGTCGAGATCGTGGTTTTCCGCTTCCTGGCGAAAAATCCGCAGGTACTCCTCGAAAAACTCCCGGTTTAGGGTGAGAGCGGAGACGCCGCCGGAACTCTTAGGCAACGACACCCGCACTTCCACGTGTCCGCGTACCACCTGCGCCTTGACCATGGCCCGAATCATGGCCTCGAACGGGTCGATCGCCGCCGATGACTGGATGACCAGATCGAGAGCCCGATGATTCACGCTCTTCACGCTGACCATGAGTTCGCTTTGTTCCAGTGGCCGCCGCACGCGTGCGAACCCGGTCATGCTGCGTAAAGGAGCACCCATAGAAGAGGTTTACCTATTATCAACGATGTGGTATCGGCGATGCTGTAACGCCGCTGCTGTATCGCCGCTGCTGTATCGCCGCTGCACTGCGACACATCTCCGATCAACGGCCAAGAGCTTCCTGACGTGCGAGCGCCGCTGATACTCAGCTTCGTTCTGGAATAGGAGGTTGGCCGGCCCACCCAACACCGGCTGCGGCTTCCCTGTTTATACTTACGGTAGTTCAACCATGATCAAAGAGTACGTTCAGAAGCGGGACGGCGGTTACTTTGTCGAGGGCACACGCGTGTCGCTGGACTCGCTTGCCTATGCGTTTCTGCGCGGAGAATCGCCCGAAGGAATCGCGGAGTCCTTCCCGGTGCTCACTTTGGAACAAGTATTTGGCGCTCTGACATATTATCTCGCCAACCGCAGCGCGGTGGATCGATACCTCGATGAGGGCAAGCGGGAATTCGAACATTTGCGGGCCCAGGCCCGCCAAAGCAACCCACGTCTTTACGCAAAGCTGACTGCGGCTCGGCACACAGGCCACCGGCATAGTCAATGAAGCCGCGCTTTCAGGCGGATGCGGATTTCAATCACAAGATCGTTCTTGCGCTGCGCCGCAAGGAACCGGCCATCGATATACGGAGCGCCCACGAGGCCGGCATAACCGGGATACGCGACGAAGAAGTTTTGCGAAAAGCGGCCGATCAGGGACGTATTCTCGTTTCGCACGATCGCAAAACGATGCCCGCGCATCTGGCCCACTTTTAAAGGTACGGTCAAGCCCGGGCGTCGTCATCGTGGCCCAGGATCTCGACAAAGGCCCGGCGGTCGAGGAGATCGTGTTGATCTGGGCCGCATCCGAGGAGGAAGAATGGCGCGATCAACTCATATTCCTCCCGATCTGAACAAGTCTACGCGTCCGCTTCCAAAAATTGCATGTCGTGGAGGCGCTGGTAGATTCCGCCACGGCTGATCAATTCATCGTGCGTCCCCGTTTCGGCGACGCCGCCGCGGTCCAGGACCACGATCTTGTCCGCGCGCCGCACCGTGGATAGCCGGTGCGCGATGACGATCACCGTGCGGTGCGCCATCAGGTTCTGCAGCGCGCTCTGCACCAGACGCTCGGATTCGGTATCCAGGTGCGAGGTCGCTTCATCCAGAATCAGGATGGGAGCGTTCTTCAGCAGCGCCCGCGCAATGGCCAGCCGCTGCCGCTGGCCGCCGGAGAGCTTCGTGCCGCGCTCGCCGATGATGGTGTCGTAACCCTGCGGAAGACGAACAATGAACTCCTCGGCCATGGCATTGCGGGCGGCCTCGTGAATCTGCTCCCGAGTCGCGTGGCGCAGGCCATAGCCGATATTGGCCGCCACCGTATCGTTGAACAGAAACGTATCCTGCGCGACCAGGCTGATCTTGTCGCGCAGCGAGGCCAGCCGAAGATCGCGCACGTCGCGCCCGTCGATGCGCACCGCGCCGGACGTCACATCATAGAAGCGTGGAACCAGATTCGCCAGCGTCGTCTTGCCGGCGCCGCTGGAACCCACTAACGCCACCACTTGTCCGCGCTTGACTTCAAGATCCACGGCATCCAGTTTGAAGCCGTCCGGAACGCTGGGATAGCGGAAGCCAACGTGATCGAACTGAATCGATTTTTCAAAGCGCGCCAGCTTGGCCGCACCGGGCTTCTCTGTAACGTGCTGGTCGCGATCCAGGTATTCGAATACTTTTTGCGACGCGCCCAGCGCCTGCTGAAAGATATTGTGGATACCGGTCAGGCGTTTGACAGGCTCATAGAGCATCAGCAGTGCGATCACGAAACCGGTGAACTCGCCCGTGGTCATGGCCCCGGATTTGATCTGCGTGCGGGCATACGTCAGCAATCCGACAATGGTCACCGCGCCGAAAAATTCGATGATGGGACTGGCAATGGCCTGCTGGGCGACATAGTGCAAATTGCTATCGCGCAGTTTCTCGGCCCGCGCACGGAAACGGTTGGATTCAACCTCTTCCGCTCCAAAGGACTTCACGACCTGATGGCCGGTTAGCGTCTCCTGCAAAACCTGGTTCAGCTCGGCGGCATCGTCCTGAGCACGGCGGGTGCTGCGGCGGATCTTCTTGCCCAGGCGCAGCGTCGGAACCAGAACGAAGGGCAGGACCGTGAGGCTCACAATGGCCAGCCGCCAGTCGGTTTGCAGCACAACCGCGAGCAGCCCCACCGCCGTAAAACTCTGCCGCAGCCAGTCGGCAAGGATATGCGACAGCGCCACCTGGATCTTCTCCAGATCGTTCATGATCGACGACATCACGCGCGCCGTCGAGTTGGCTTCGAAAAAGTGCGCATCCTGATGGACCACGCGGTCAAACACCGTCTGGCGCAAATCCGTTATGGCCGAATATCCAACGTAATTGATCAGGTAGTTGGCGATGTAGTCGCACAGGCCCTTAATGAAGAACACCGTCAGGATTCCGGTGGCCACCATAGTCCAAACGTTATGGATCGAGGCCGGCATCAGGTCGGAAAGGTACACAGCGTACCGGAAGATCGGGATGGTGAACAGCCGTACCGGTGCTTCGACCGAGCTCGGATCTAGAACCCGGTCGAAGATGGGCCCGATCAGGAGCGCCGTGAGGGCTTGCGCGGCGCCGACGCAAGCCATCAGCACCACGGACGCCAGCAGGTGCGGCGTGTAGGGGTGCGAATAGCGCAACAACCGCGACAGTTCTCTCACTGGGTTGTTCTCACTGAGCCGTCCTCACCAGGCTCTCCGCCGCCGCGCTGACTTCGGCCAACGCGATCTTGTCAATGGAGCCCTGCGACGTCAACACCCGCGCTTCGGTGCGCCACGGAGCCCAAGTGACGGGGTTGGACGGACCAAACAGCACCACCACGGGAACTCCGAACGCCGCCGCGATGTGCGCCGGGCCGCTGTCGTTACCCACGAACAGCGTCGCGCCGGACATCAGATTCTTCACGTCGCTCAAGGGCGCGTTACGAAAAACCTGGAATTGCGAAAACGCGGATGCATCGTCGGCGGGGCCCGCCAGAATCATCGGCTCCCACCCCTGCGACTGCAACTGCGCCGCCAGCGCGGCAAAGCGCTCCCGCGGCCAGGCTTTCGGAGGCGCGGAAGCAAAGGGATGGACCACCACATACGGCGGATAGTTCGGCTTGCTGCGCGCCACCAGTTTCGCCCGCGGAATCTCGACGCGCGGAACTCCCAACCAGAACATGGCTGATGCCAAATGTTCGGCGGTATGCACGGGCCTTTCCTCGCCGAGGATCTCCTGCGCTCTGGGAATCTTGTGGGTATAAACGAAGCTGAAACTATGATGCCCGAAGCCCACGCGATACTTGGCGCCGGAGGTCGCCGTAAGCATCATGCTCCGCGTGCCACCATGCAGGTTCAGCGCAAGCAGCGGGTGGTTGGGCTTCTCCCCGATGGCGTCAACATCGGGATTGTCTTCGAACATCTCAGCAAAACGTCGTTCGACGACCACGGAAACATGCAGATCGGGACGGTGGGCCTTGAGGAGAGCGAGGGCAGGAGTGGTGAGAACGCAGTCGCCGAGCGACCGCAAACGAATCACAGCGATCCGGGAGCGTGGAGGAAGCCGCTCCAGTAAGTTCTTCATTTTTCGCGTGACGCCTAGTCGCCGCCTAATCTTCGACGCGGGCTTCATCGACCAGCATCACGGGGATGTCGTCGCGAATGGGGTAAACCCGCTTACACTTCACACATTTCAGGCCATTCTCGTCTTGCTTTAGCTCGAGTGCGGCTTTACACAACGGGCAGACGAGGATCTCCAGCAGATCCTTACTGATAGCCATAACATCTGTCAGTGTAGCAGGGTTCTGACTTGGTCTAGAGCCGGACGGCCTGCTGGAGAGTGAAGGTCAGCCGGGTTTCCGAAGGAACGCGGACGCGTTGCCCCTTGGTGGCCATTTGCACGGCTGTACCCGCGCCGGCGCCGGCGCCCGCTCCGATCGCGGCGCCTCTACCTCCGCCGGCAATCGCCCCGATGATGGCGCCGACTGCCGCCGTGCCGCCAATCACCTTGCCGCTGCGGGCCGTGCGGGATCCGCTCTCCTGGGTAATTGACGTGGTATCGATTTCCACCTCACGTCCGCCCACCTTTACGGACACGATGTCCAACGTCAGGATGGTCTTGCCTTCAATCTTGCCGGATTGCTTATCGTCAACCAACTTCACGGTTACATCCGCTCCCCGCTGAATGACGGTGTTCCCAGCGCCGTCTGTCACGGGTTCATCCATGGAAGCCTTGAAGGTCTGGCCTACCCGGTCGCGCTCGGAATCCACGCTATCCACCATGCGGATGGTGAACACCGTGCCCGTGGGAATGGTACGCTCCGGGGATGCCAGTTGCCGGCGCGGGGTGGCTGGTGGGCTCGGGAGGCGTGCGCAGGACCGGCGGCGCCACCGCCGTCTGTGCCGTGTCCCCGAAGGAAATACGCGTGATTTCGCCCAGCGAGTAGGTCTCCACGCGGTCGCCTACGGCGATGCGGACGCTCCTGGCGTCGCCGCCTAGAAATGATCCGTTAACGCTATGTCCATCGCGGAAGGTGACCGTATCGGCCAGCCCAAGGCTTGCCAGTAATCCAAGGCTAGCCAGTAACAAGAATGGGGTTAAGATTCGCACGAGACTCCTCCTTGCAATAGTAGATGCGTCCCAGGCGGGATGCGTTTCAACTGGCCCTCTGATGCCGGAACGTTTCCAACAGCATGTTCGCAATCTGCTTGCCATTTTCATAGGCCTCTTCATAAGCCGCCCGGCGCTCGTCACGCGTGAATCCATAGCCCAACCGGTAAAGTCGTTCGATCGACAGCCCGACGGCGAAGGTGCCGGCGTAAGCGATAGCGGCCTTCGGAATCAGGCCGCCCCCAAAGGGGACTTTGCCGATCAGTTCGCGGGCAATCGCGCGCCAGCCGAACGACCCGGCGACAATCGAGGCAATCTCGGAGCGCTGCTCGCGATAACCAATGGCGCGGTCGCTGGCGGCTGCCAACATGAAGGCCATGCGGATCTGATTGACCGTGAGGAAAATGGTATCGGAGGCGAATTCGCCGGCCGCCCAGGGAATCATCGCCAGGCTGGGGATGACATCGGGAATGGCGGTCGCCAGGCAAAACAGGGCGTTCTCTTTCGCGACAGTGCGGATGACGCGATGGGCCGCCGGCTTGCGGAACGGATACAGGCGGCGGGCCAAGGGCAGCGTCAATTCCGGGCGGGCGCGCAGGATCTTGCGGATGCAGGTGTCGGGAGATTCCGCGTCCAAGGAAAACGCACTCGCCGGACGCAGGATCGAAGCATCGTAGATCTCCAGATCGCAGGACGGTCCCCCGCCCCGGACCAGCAATTTTAATGCTTCGGCACGGCGTTTGGGGGAATAATGCCTAGGAACGAAGTAGGTTTCCATCTGGCCCAGCACGTCGGCCGACGGAGCCAAGATTCCCACGCGCACCGGACGCTCAGCCTCCTGGCGTAGCTCGCGCGGATTCAGCGCGGAGAGTGCGTGTTTGATTTCGCGGAGGACAACCAGGGACATGTCTGCCAAAAAGCTACGTGCCGGAATTCGTCTTCCCGGGAGCCCGGAACATCACCTTTAGCTCCTGCCTCCATTGTATCCCGAGTCCAACCCTTTCCACGGGGATATCCGGACGGAAAAAGCCTAGTACGGTTTCTTTGGACGGATGGAACTCCAGGGCGGGCGCCACCAGCAACAGCCGCGGCGGGCCGGCTCGCAACGGAATCCCGCTAAAATATCCCCGCTCCGCGAACTCTCCCCGTTCCAGGTGCCAGTGGACCCTCATCCAGTAATCCAGTGCCTGCAACGGCAGGTGGATGTCCTGGTCGACTTTGAGCTCGATCACGGCCAGTCGTCCGTCCCGATCCACAGCCAGCAGGTCGATGATGCCCCGGTCGCCTCCGGCGAATTCCGTAACCTGGCCATACACGGGCTGAGCGTGGAGGGTGGCATCCAAAGATTCAATGTCGGCGCGGATGCGCGCTTCAAACAGCGCCTCGGGCTAGCCGGTATGGGGTTCGCGGTGCTTTCGCCGCCCGCTGCCGCCCGGGTCGAGTTTCGTGTCCAGATTCGTGTAGTCCAGCGGGTCCACCTGTTGCTCATAGCTGACGCCATCATGGACAAATACGAAGTAGCGTGCCGCCTGGGGATCGAGACAGCGGACACGATGGCAGAGGTGGTTCTCCTTGCCTGCCGGGACAAAGATGGCCAAAGCTTCCATCGCTAGTTTCGGCTCCCGCCGCCGCAGGTGATCCAGCCAGATCAGGCCGAAACTCAGCGCCTGTTCGGGCAACGGCGAGTCTTCCGCCACTCCGATGGCCGCAATCGCGGTTCGCCCCCTCCGCAGAAGCGCCCGCGGATAAGCAGGAGACAGGCTGTGGTGCAAATCCTGTTCGGTGCTCAGTTCCACCAGGCGCCAATCCGGGAACTGCCGGTGGAGCGATTGCCGGAAACGCTCGCGATACTTGAGACGCGCGCCTTTGCGGGCGGCGTCGCGGTGCACGGTGCGATCCAGATCGACCAGGGTCAACGTGCCCGTGGCTCCACCAAAGTGCTCGACTGCGAGTTCCAGGCGCCCCGGCCGCTCCAGCCTGACGCGGGTCACTCGCCGCGCGAGATTCCGTTTCTCATCCCAGCATTCGATCGTGAGCGCGGACGGGCGCACGGTCGCCACGAACGCATCGGGAAGGATCGTAAACGGATCGTGTCCGGGCTCGATGAGAACGGGTTTCTTACTGGCCTTGAGAAAACGCTCAATCGCCAGGGACGCCTCGTGCGGACCACCGCGCAAAGCCTTCCCAAGTGCGGGATGCAACGGAACCAGTTTACAAGAACTGGCGCCCTAGTGCTTTTCGTCTTCGACGGAAATCTTGAGGGCGCGCAGGAACTTCTGATCCTGGGAGGTGAGCTTGATCTTGCTGAGCTTGCGGCGGCCGGTTTCCGGTGCGGCGTCAAACTCGACTGCTTCATCCTGCTCGGAACCGTCTTCCTGGTCGCCCTCTTCGCGTTTATTGAAGCCGATGGTGGCTTCGAGCACCAGGAAAACGTCATAACCGGCGCTCTTAATTTCCCCGATCGCGGCCGCGATGCGGTCGGAATCGGAAAGGGACTCGTTAATCGCGTCGCCGAGTTCCTTCATCAGATCTTTGAGCCGGTCGTCCAGATGGCCTCTCTTTGCACCTACAGAATACCATCATATCGACGGAAAACCAGGCTTTCGACAGAGGTTTCCCGCCAGCCGTCCCGCTGCCGCAGGTCTGGTAGGATGAAACCGATGGGGCGTTTGATTTCCAAGTTCATACAGCATGTGTGGCCCAACGTGGTGCGCCCCTTGCATGCCCTGTGGAACGAGGTCATCGGCTTTCTCTTCATGATCTTCACGGTCCTGGCGGCGTTCTATGTGTTCCGCGCGGTGCGCGAGTTTCAGGGAGACATCGAAGGCCTATTCCGCATCGCCATGCCGGGGATGTTCGGCTTGCTGATGGGATACTTCGGCATTACTTCCTTCCTCAAGGCCCGCAAGATCTCGCGTTCCTGAGCCCGCGCGCATGAACAAGCCCGGCGAATTCCCTTTCACGCGCGGCATCTACAGAGACATGTACCGCGCGCGGCTGTGGACCATGCGCCAGTACGCGGGCTTCGGCTCGGCGGAAGAGAGCAACCAGCGGTATCGGTACCTGCTTTCCCAGGGAACCACCGGGCTTTCGGTCGCCTTCGACTTGCCGACACAAATGGGCCTGGACCCGGATCATCCTCTCGCCGGCGGTGAAGTCGGCAAAGTGGGAGTGTCCATCGCTTCCCTCGCCGACATGGAGTTGCTGTTCGAACAAATCCCTCTGGAGCAGGTCAGCACGTCGATGACGATTAATTCGACAGCGGCTATTTTGCTGGCACTCTATGTTCTGGTGGCGCGCGGACAAGGGGCGAACGGCAGGAAGCTCAACGGCACCATCCAAAACGACATCCTGAAGGAATACATCGCGCGCGGCACCTACATCTATCCTCCCCGCCCGGCCATGCGCATTATCACGGACCTATTTGCGTGGGCCGGCCGCGAAGTGCCCGAGTGGAACACCATATCCATCAGCGGCTATCACATTCGCGAAGCGGGCTCCACGGCAGTTCAGGAAGTCGCTTTCACTCTGGCCGACGCCATTGCTTACGTGGAGGCGGCACTGGCCGCGGGACTCGCCATTGATTCGTTCGCCCCGCGGCTTTCGTTTTTCTTTAACGCGCACAACAACTTCTTCGAGGAAATCGCCAAGTTCCGCGCGGCGCGCAGGCTGTGGGCGCGCATCATGAAGGAACGCTTCGCCGCCCAGGACCCGCGCTCCATGATGCTGCGCTTCCATACGCAGACGGCAGGCTCCACGCTGACGGCGCAGCAACCCGAAGTGAACGTCGTGCGTACCACCCTCCAGGCCTTGGCCGCTGTTTTAGGGGGCACGCAATCCCTGCACACCAACAGCCAGGACGAAGCGCTGGGACTTCCCACCGAACACGCGGCGCGGATCGCACTGCGCACCCAGCAGGTGATCGCCTACGAAAGCGGCGTCACCGCCGAGCCCGACCCCTTGGGCGGCAGCGAGTATATCGAAAAGCTGACCGGCGAGATCGAGCGCGGGGCCGAGGACTACATCGCCCGCATCGACAAAATGGGCGGCACGCTGCGCGCCATTGAAGACGGCTACATCCAGCGTGAAATCCAGAACGCGGCGTACGACTATCAACAGAAGGTCGAGCGCGGCGAAGCCATCGTCGTGGGTATGAACAAGTTCCAGGAGCAGCCATCCGCCACCCCACCCGGGTTTAAGATGGACCCCACTATTGAGCGCCGCCAGATCGAGCGTGTGCGCGACTTACGGTCGGGCCGGGATGCCGCAATCTGGGCGGCGTGCCTGGCGGAACTGGAAAAAGCCGCGCGGTCAACAGACAACCTGATGCCGCATGTCTTGGCATGCTGCGCGGCGAAAGCTACGGTGGGAGAGATCTCCGACGTACTGCGTAAGGTGTTTGGAGAGTACCAAGAAAGCTAACCCGGGCGATCCGCACCACGGATCCCCGGGGGTTCTTTGCAGCGGAACTTATTTGCCCTTCTTGACCCAGTCGGCGATGGTCAGCCAATCCGGATCTTTTTGCGACGCAAACTGGCGCCCACCGTTGTGGAACAGATCGCCACCGGCTTCCCGGGTGAGCGGGTGAATCAGTAAACGGCTGCCCTCCGGATTTCCCGGCTTCACCAGGTTCGTCACGCTAGCGAAGTTCTTCCGCGATTGCTCCTGGGTATATTCTTTGACTCCCTTCGGCAGGGCCTCCAGGCGGAACGCGTTGTTGCTGTTGGAATGGCACACCACGCAACGGGCATGCGGCGGACGCTTCTTCAGGAAGATCGGCTCGACCTTGCTTTTGTACGTATCAAAATCGAGAGACTGCGCCGAGGCGAGGGGGGCAGTCATCAGCATAGCGGCCGCAACCGCGGGCAAGATCACCAACTGGGTGAGGTTCATAAACTGAAACTCCTTCTACAGCAAATCATCATAACTCACCTGGTTCCCTCTTTGTTGTGCAAGCCGTTTCCACTGGCTTATACTGAGAACCTCGGCCAAGTCAAGACTGGCAATCCATCAGGAGAACACAGAATGAGCGCAGTATTGAGCGGTGCGGAATTCAAGAAACAATTGCGGGAAGGAACCCCGAAACTCGGAATTTTCGTCAATTCTCATAGCCCGACGGTGGCAGAGCAGTTGGCGCACAGCGGCTATGACTGGCTTCTGGTCGACACCCAGCACGGTCCCATGAGTTATGAGACCTTGTCGGCCATGCTGGCGGGCGTCGCCAGCGGCGGCGCCAAATCCCTGGTGCGTGTGGGCGGCTATGCGGACCGGCCCGGGATTCAGCAGGCGCTCGACATGGGAGCCGATGGCGTTCTAGTCCCCTACATCAACACGGCGGACGAAGCCCGCCAGGCCGTGAGCTGCACGCGTTACCCCACCACCGGCACCCGCTCCGTGTATTTCCCGCAGCGCAGCATGAACAAGGCTGGATTGTTGGGATACGCGGGCAATGCCAACGCCAACATCATCACCGCGTTGCAGGTGGAAACCGCGGATTGCATTAAGAACATGGATGAAATCGCGGCCATTCCGGGCGTCGACATGCTATTCCTGGGGCAAAACGACTTGTGCATGTCCATGGGCTTGTTTGAGAAATACGAGTTCCCCCACATGTACACGTCGCCGGAATTGGGCGCCGCCACCGACAAGCTGATCGCGGCGGCCAAGAAGAACAACGTGATCCTGGGCATCTTCCTGTTTGGTACTTCGCGCGTGGGCGAGTTCCTGGATAAGGGCTTCTCACTGATCGGCGTCGGCAACGATTTGCATCACGTCCTGACGCAGACCGGCGCCTACGTCAACGACGTGGAGAAGGTTTCCAAGGAAAAGGGCAAGCCCTGGGCCCGCCGGGCAACCGCGCTGTTCTAGAGAAGGCAGAAGAAGAGACCCGGGCACCTGAGTGTCCGGGTCTGTTTGTAGGGAGAACACATGAAATCAATTTCCAAGTGGACCGTTATTGGGCTGGTGATCGCCGCCGGGGCGCTGCTGGCGCAGAATCCCGGCTTTCAGCGGGTCATCGTAGCAAAGGCGGACGTATCCTTTCCCGGCCGCGAAGCGTTGATCGCGCGCATCGAGATCAACCCGGGCGTGGCCGTGGGCCGGCATACCCATCCCGGCGAGGAAATCACCTATGTGATTGAAGGCGAGATGGAAATCTCCATCGACGGCGAGGCTCCCAAGAAGTACAAGGCGGGCGAGGGCTTCATCATTCCCGCCGGCAAGATACACGACGCCAAGAACATTGGCTCGCAACAGGCCAAGCTTTCCGGCGTTTTCTATGTAGAAAAAGGCAAGCCGGTCGCTACGCCGGCCCCTTAGCCGGCCCGTTACTAGGCCCGTTACTGAGCGGCGCGGTCATCGCCTTCCAGGCGTTTTCATCGTGTCCGGCGCTGAGCAGGTTGCCCGCGCGAACCAGAGGCAGGAGCAGCAGTCTCGGCTCTCGTTCGCAGCGGGACAGCATCTCCGCGCCGGATATCTTCAAATATTTCAGGCCCGCGTCGGCGTACAGCTTCCCTTCCCGATCCAGCAATCCTTCTAATCCGAAACGGTCTTGGAACCGTTTAATCTCACCCGGCGACATGGGCCTCTGGCTTAAGTCCACGAAATGAATCTGCACGCGGCGCTCCTTGAAGAAGCGTTCGGCGGCGCGGGTTGCCGGTGAGCTTTTCACGCCAAAAATCTGGACACCCTGCATGAGCCTTCATTGTGTCAAAATTTCAGTTGCTCTCAATTCAGGAGAACTCGTACATGGCCAACGTCGGATTTATCGGTTTAGGAGTGATGGGCGGGCAGATGGTGGACCGCCTGCTGCAACGTGGCCATACGGTCACCGGCTACAACCGCACGCGCTCTAAGGCCCAGTGGCTGATCGACAAGGGCATGCACTGGGCCGATTCTCCAGGAGCCGTTTGCGCCGCCGCGGATTTCGTTATATCCATGGTGACCAACTCCGAGGCGCTCCAGCAGGTGGCCGAAGGACCCGACGGAGTGCTCGCGGCAATCAGTGCGGGCAAAGTGTGGATCGACATGAGCACCGTGAGTCCCGCCGTCAGCCGGAACCTCGCCGCGGCAGTTCGCAAGAAAGGCGCGGATATGGTGGACGCTCCGGTTTCCGGCAGCGTGATCACGCTCCAGCAAGGCAAACTCTCCGTGATGGTCGGAGGCCGCGCCGATACGTTCGCGCGCGTCAAGCCGCTGTTGTTGGACCTAGGCCCCAAGGTGACGCACGTGGGAGATAATGGGCTGGCACTGGTGATGAAGATCTCGATCAACTTGAGTCTGGCCGTGCAGATGCTCGCGTTTTCCGAAGGTGTCCTGTTGGCCGAAAAAAGCGGCATCCGGCGCGAGGTAGCCGTGGACGTGATGAAGAACAGCGTCATCGGATCGCCCATGGTGCAGTACCGCGGACCGTTCGTGCTGGACATGCCGGAGGAAGCCTGGTTCAACGTCAACATGATGCAGAAAGACATGCTGCTGGCCTTGGAACTGGGGCGCCAGTTGGACGTGCCGCTTCCCACCACCGCCGTCACCAATGAAATGCTGACCGCCGCGCGGGGCATGGGGCTGGCCGAGAAAGATTTTGCGATCCTGTTTGAAGCCCTGGCGCGCATGGCAGGGTTGCGGACAGGACAGGGAGGCGAGTAATGGCGATCAAGCACTACGGGTCGATGGCGGTCGACTGGGAGCAGCGCATCGACTTCGACCGGCTGCGGAAAGAACGCCTGGCCCGCGCCAAGGCGATGCTGGCGCGTTCCGAGATGGGCGCCCTGCTGTGCTTCGACATGAACAATGTCCGCTATCTGACCTCGACGCACATCGGCACCTGGGCGCAGGATAAGATCAGCCGTTTCACATTGTTACCGCAGAATGATGAACCGATTCTTTGGGACTTCGGCTCGGCCGCGCGGCATCATGAACAGAACTGCCCGTGGCTGGGCGACCGGTCGCGCGCCGGGATTCCCCTGCTGCGCGGAGCGATGTCGCCGGAAATGGGGCGCGCCGAAAACGTCGCGCGAAAGATCAAAGTCGAACTTGAAATGCGCGGGCTGCTCAAGGAGCCGGTGGGCATCGATATCGTGGAACCGCCGATTCTGTTCGCCCTGCAAAAGGAGGGCATCACGGTGGTCGACGGCCAACAGTTGATGTCCGACGCGCGGGAGATCAAGACCCAGGATGAGATCTCACTCCTGAATCATTCGGCCATGCTCGTCGACGGCGCCTACCACGAGCTGTATCACGCCATGCGTCCCGGATTCAAAGAGAACGAAGCGGTGGGTCTGGTGAACAAGTTTCTCTATGACAACGGCTCGGAATACGTGGAAGGCGTGAACGCAATCTCCGGAGAACGCTGCAGTCCGCATCCGCATGTGTTTTCCGACCGCGCGCTGCGTCCCGGTGACCCGGTGTACTACGACATTCTGCACTCCTACATGGGGTATCGCACCTGCTACTACCGTACGTTTACCGTCGGCTACGCGCCGCAGGGCATGATCGACGCCTACAAGCGCTGCCGCGACTACTTGGACGCGGCCATCGCCCTGGTGAAGCCCGGCCGCACCACGGCGGAGATCGCATCCGTGTGGCCCAAGGCAGAGGAATTCGGATTCCCCAATGAAGAGGCCGCGTTCGCGCTCCAGTTCGGCCACGGCATCGGACTGGCCATCTGGGAGAAACCCGTGATCAGCCGGATGGTGTCGCTCGAGCACGCGCACGTGATCAAGCCCGGCATGGTGTTCGCGCTCGAAACCTTCTGGCCCGCCAAGGATGGCTGGCGCGCGGCGCGCATCGAAGAGGAAATTGTAGTCACGGAAACCGGCGCCGAAATCATCACCCGGTTCCCGGCGGAGGAACTTCTGGTGGTGGGCAAACAATATTTCACGGTCAACGGACCGCTCTCGACGGTGCGTGAATAGGAGGCGCGGGAATGGCATACATATTCCATGAAGACGAACTGCCGAAGTTGGTTTCCGTTGTCCCCGGACGCGAGCGCACGTTCTTCGTCAACAAGGAGCTGACCAACATCGACGACATGTTGGCCGGAATCATGCGCTATAAACAGGGCGCGGCATCTCCCTATCACTTGCATGAGAACTGCGAGCATTTCTACTTCATCATGGAAGGGCGCGGCACGGTTGAGACGGAGGACGGCGTCCGGAAAGTCGGTCCCGGCGACATGGTCTTTATCCCGCCCGAGGACAAGCACCGCCTGCGCGCGACGGAATCTCCGCTGTTCTACTTCGAATTTCAGGCGCCCAATCGCTTCGTGACTACGATCCTCGATGGCACTCCCGATGACTTGCGCTGGGAGCGCGTCGATGGGCGCGTGTGGGTCCAGACCTAGAGGCATCATGGCACTCACTTTCATCGACACCAACCAACTCCCGCGAGTGAAAACGCCGCAGGGCGAGGTAACGGAAATTCTTAACCAGCACCTGGCGGGCGCCAAAAACGTCCTAGGGACGCTGCGCTGGATACAATCCGGCGAGACGTTCACCGCCGAGGCTTGTGACAAACACCAACTCATCTACCTGATGGAAGGCGCGGCGCGCATTCGCCTGGAGAACCAGGACTACGACGTCACGAAAGGCGCGGGCGTGTATCTGGGGCCGCGGGAAAGCGCGACGCTTTCAGCGCCGTCCGGCGGCACGGCAAAGTTGTTCCATTTAGTGGTGCCGCGGATTCCGAAGTAGTTCACGCGGTGAGCACTTTCCCCTTCGTCTCCGGCAACAGGAACGCCGCGATGGCCATGGTCGCGTAACCGATCGCGGCGAACACGCCGATGGCCTCTCCCAACGGTATGTGCGCCGAGAGCATCCCCACCAGAGTGGGAAACATCGCGCCAACGGCGCGGCCGATGTTGTAGGCGAAGCCCTGGCCGACGCCGCGCACGCGCGTCGGAAAATGCTCCGTGAAAAAGGCCCCCATTCCGCTGAACACGCCGGACGCGAAAAACCCCAGGGGAAAGCCCAATAACAGCATGGCCGAATTGCCGAACGGAATCATGGTGTAGGTCACCGCGATAACTCCCGCGCCGATCGCGAACACCAGAAAACCCAAACGGCGGCCAATGCGATCCGCCAGGAAACCGCCGGACAAGTATCCGCAGAATGACCCCGCGATCAGCACGGCCAGGTAACCCGCCGAATCCAGGACCGACAGCTTGCGTTCCGTGCGAAGAAACGTCGGGAGCCACGTCGTCACCGCGTAGTAACCTCCCTGCGCGCCCGTGCCCAGCAGGCCTCCCAGAAGCGTGACTTTGAGCAGCGGTGGACGGAAGATCTCGCGCCAGGAGGGTGGGCCGCTTACCGCAAGTTTTACCTTCGATGCAAGATATACCGGCGGCTCCTCCACGTAGCGCCGGACGTAGAACACCAGTACCGCGGGCAGGACTCCGGCCAGGAAGAGAACGCGCCAGGCGGTCTCGGCCGGAAGCACGGTGAAGAAGAAGGCGTAAAGAATTGCAGCCGCGCCCCAACCAACCGCCCAGCCCGCCTGCATCATTCCTAACGCCTTCCCGCGGTGCTCGGGCCGTATCACTTCACCCAGTAACACGGCGCCGGCCGCCCACTCCCCTCCGAAGCCGAACCCCAGTAGCGCTCGCGCGGCAAAGAGTTGCTCGTAGGATTGCGCCAGTCCGGAGAGGAACGTGAATACCGAGAACCAGGCGATCGCGATCTGCAGAGTGAGCACGCGTCCGTAGCGGTCGGCGGACCAGCCCGCGAACCAGCCTCCGGCGGCCGAGACCAGCAGCGCGGCGGTCCCCAGCGCGCCTGCCTGTCCGCGCGAGAGGCCCCAGGAAGCGATCAGGGTGGGAATGACGAAGCTGTAGATCTGGACGTCCATGGCATCCAGGGCCCAGCCGCCGAAACAGGCGGTGAACGCGCGGCGTTCTTGCAGTGTCCATTTGCCGTCAGACATCAAATCCTATGCGGCCCCTAAGCCGCCCCTACTCAGCCAATGCCCGGCGGATGGTCTCGGCGATGCGCTGGGCGCTCGGGATGGCCAGGTCTTCCAGGCTATCCGCCGCCGGCAGCGGGATGTGCGGCGTGGTGATGCGTACCGGAGGCCCGTCCAGATTGTAGAAGGCTTCCTCCGTGATGATCGACACGATTTCCGCACCCCAACCGCACAGGCGCGGATTCTCTTCCACTGTGAATACACGGCTGGTGCGGGCGACCGAGGCCAGGATCGTCCGCGTATCGAGCGGCACCAAAGACCGCACGTCGATGACTTCGCAGTCGATGCCGTGTTGGGCTTTCAGCGCCTCCGCCGCCGCCAGCGCGCGCGGGACCATCAGCGCCAGCGCCAGGACCGTCGCATCCTTGCCGGGACGCACGATCTTCGCGGTACCCAGCGTATCGACGATCTCGCCGTCCTCCACCTCGCCCTTGGCGGCGTAGAGGCCCTTGTGCTCGAAAAAGATCACGGGATCGGGATCGCGCACCGAGGCCGCCAGCAGCCCGATAACATCGCGCGGCGTGGAAGGCGCCACAACCTTCAAACCCGGGATCATCATGCACCAGTTCTCAACACTCTGGCTATGTTGGGCGCCGAAGCGGGCCGAGCCGCCATTGGCGGTCCGCACCACCAAAGGACACTTCACTTGTCCGCTGGTCATGTAGCGGCTCTTGGACATTTCGTTGGCGAAGTAATCGAAACACACCGCGATGAAATCGGAGAACATGACCTCGGCAATCGGCTTGAGGCCGGTCATCGCCGCGCCCATGGCCGCGCCCAGAATCGCCTGCTCCGAAATCGGCGTGTCGCGCACGCGCAAGGGACCGAACCGCTCGAACAGCCCGACCGTGGCTTTGAAGACGCCACCGGCTTTGCCGACATCCTCGCCGAGAAGCACCACGTCGTTGTCGCGCGCCATCTCCTGGGCGATCCCGCGTGCTACCGCGTCGCGGTAAGTCAGTTCCGCCATGCCCAGCCTCCATCCGCATAAACATCGCTGCACAGAATACCGGGATCGGGCGGCGGCGCGGCCTTGCACTTCTCGGTGGCGTCGTCGACAAGAGCACGGGCTTCCTTCTCGATCGCGGCGAGTTTGCCTGGCGGCATGCCCAACTCCAGCAAACGCTGGCGGTAGATCTTAATGGGATCGCGATTTTCTTTCCAGTGATCCAGCTCACCCGCCGGCCGGTACTTGGCTGGATCGGCCCGGGAGTGTCCGCTGTAGCGGTAGGTCTTGAACTCGATCAGCGACGGCCCCCCGCCGGAGCGCGCTTTGTCGAAGGCCGTCTTGGCGACGCGATAAACCACGTCGGCGTCCTGGCCATCGGCGGTGATGGGTTCCAGTCCGTAGGCACTGGCACGGCTGGCTGCCGGATCGGCGACTGCCGTCACTTCACTAATCGGCGTATATTCCATATACAGGTTGTTTTCGCAGATGAAGACGACGGGCAGTTTCCAGACCACGGCAAAATTCAGGGCTTCGTGAAACACCCCGATGTTCGTGGTGCCGTCGCCGAAAAAGCACGCGGTGACGTCGCCCGCGCCCTGGTACTGCGCCCGCCAAGCCGCCCCGCAGGCGATGGGCAGGTGCGCGCCAACGATCGCGTAGGAACCCATTACGCCGTGCTCCACCGAGGTCAGGTGCATGGACCCGCCTTTGCCGCGCAGTAGGCCGTTGTCGCGGCCCATCAGTTCTCCCAGCACCCCTTCGATAGGCGCGCCGCGGGCAATGGTGTGGGCGTGGCCCCGGTACGTGCAGAACGTCAGATCGCCCGGCTGCATCGCCGCCGCGCAGCCCGCGGCCACGGCTTCCTGGCCCAGCGACAGGTGGCTGGTGCCTTTCACGAGATTCTGCAAAAACAAATCGTAGGCGCGCTGCTCGGCTTCGCGGATCTCCACTTGCAGCCGGTACATTCGCAAGCGGAGTTCATCTGTGATCTCGTCAGAAGCAGACACGTGGGCACCTCGATCAGGATCTTATTATTCTACGTTGCCTGCGGCGATCAATGCCTGCTTGCGGGCAAATCGCCCGCAATGAAAAATGCCTGATTGCGGGTGTTCCGCAACCAGGCACTGTAGGATCGGAAAACTTCGGCGCGGGTTACTTACTAACGGGCTTGCACACTTCCTTGGAATGCGTGTCGCAGTTCGACATACCATCGGTTTCCGTGGATACGCCGGCCGCGGTCATGAGTTTCTTCAGGACGGCTTCCGTTTCCGGAGCAGGCTTGAAATTTCCAAAGCGGTTGCCCAGTGAAATCCACAGCGGAGTCCATCCCTGCTTGTTCTTCTGGTTCCAGATCTCCACTTTGGCGCCCTTGTCGGCCAGGAACTGCACCGCGCCGGGGAGGTTCTTGTAAGCCGCTCCATGTATAGCGGTCTCGCCCTTGCTGTCGACCGCGTTAATGTCGCCACCGTGGTCGAGCGCGGCCTGGATCGCTTCCAGGACTTCGCTTTCCGTTCCGGCATCTTCGCCCGGAGAGCGGGTGCCGAGTCCGGCGGCGGCCATCAACGGCGTGCTGTTATCCTCGTTGGGAATCTTCGGATCCGCGCCGAGCTGGACCAGATAACGCATCAGTTCGGCATCCGCTGTTCTGGCGGCGAGGAAGTACGCAGTGGCGCCCCTGGTGTTCAAAATGGTCAACCCGACGTTGTCCTTCTTGGTCATGCGGGCGTTGATGTTGGCGCCGTGATCCACCAGTTGCTTCACCATTTCAAGCGTGGTCATGGCTCCTGAACCCTCGGGAGCCGGCGCATTGTCGCCCGAGCCGGGCTTGCGGAGCCAAGTAATCGAGTGAATCGGGGCCCAGCCGTGCTCGGCGGCGTTCGGATTGGCGCCCAGGTCCAGGAGCTTGGTGGCCACTTCAAAGTGGCCATTGGACACCGCCAGCGCCAGCGCGCTGATGCCGGGCCGCGAAATGCCGGCGATACCGCGGCTCGCCTGGGCGATACCGTGTGAGCGCTGCCGGAAGCGGGGTTTTACCACCTCGCTGGGATCCTCCCCGGCTTTGACCAGGATCGCGGCCACGTCGCCCTTGCCTTCGCGCGCCACGAACAACAGCGGTGAATATCCGTAACGGTCACGGAGCTTGAAGTCCGCCCCCGCTTTGAGCAAGGTTTCCACCGCCTGGGCGTTGCCCTCGGCGGCGGCCCACATGAGAGCGGTCTGTTGGGCAAAAGCCTCCTTGGCGTTGACATCGGCCCCATGCGCAAGCAGGGACTTAATGGTTTCAACGTCACCGGTGCGGGAGGCCGTCATCAGCAGAGTTTCGCCTCCGGCCATAACCGTATTGGCATCGGCGCCGACTTTCAGGAACATCTCCATCATCGGTCCGTTGCCGTTTTCGGCGGCCGATGACACCGGGGTGACACCATAGCGGTTGGCGGCCTTGACGTTGGCGCCGGCTTTCACCAGCATCTCCGCCAGCGGGAGGTTCCCCTTGTGGGCGGCCCAATGCAGAGCGGTCATCCCGTCCACCTGAGGCACGTTCACGTCGGTCTTTTTCTGGATCAAAGCCTGGACTACGGTCTTGTTGCTCGCTTCGGCGGCATCCGCGACCGGCGAATTTACGCCGGCCCCAAACACACTGCACGCTGACAACGCGGAAATCGTGGTCCATGTGCCTAACCGTATTAGCTTCATGACTATTCTCTCCTGTTCGCTGCCCGCCTACACCGTAAGCAGCGCGTCCACGCGGCCCTTGCTGTCGCCGAACTTATCCAAATGGATTCCGAGCTTTTCGAGCAGGGTCAGGTGCAGATTCGCCAGCGGCGTGGGCTCCGCATATTTGATGTGGCGTCCGCCCTTCAGCTTGCCGGCGCCGCCGCCCACCAGCACGATCGGCAGATTCGAATGACTGTGGATGCTGGAGTTGCCCATGCCGCTGCCGTACATGTACATGGTGTGATCCAGCAGCGAACCGTCGCCGTCCCTGGTGGCCTTCAGCTTATCGATGAAGTAGGCGAACAGCGAGATATGGAACGCATTGATCTTGGCCAGTTTTTCCAGCTTTTCAGCATCGCCGCCGTGGTGCGACGTGGGGTGATGCGATTCCGGAACCCCGATCTCCGGATACGTGCGCAAGCTGACTTCGCGGGCCAATTGGAACGTAATGATACGGGTGACGTCGCCCTGCAAAGCCAGCAGTTGCAGATCGAACATCAGCTTGGCGTGATCGGCATAAGCAGCCGGCACGCCGATGGGACGATCCAGATCGGGAAGCTTGGAATCGGTGGCATCGCCTTCGGCTTTCTGAATGCGGCGCTCGACTTCGCGGACCGTGTCGAGATACTCGCCGACAATCAACTTGTCGCCCGAGCCGAGTTTCTTCTGCAGGCGCGTCACGTCTTCGTTGACGCGGTCGAGCAGGCTGGCGCGCTTCTTGAGCGCCTTGAGGCGCGTCGCCGAATTGCCGCCCTCGCCGAAGAGGCGTTCAAAGACAATACGCGGATGGGCTTCGGAAGGCAGCGGCGTCGTGGGCGACGACCACGCCAGGTTGTTCTGATACACGCAGGCGTAGCCGTTATCGCACTGGCCCACCGTGGTCAACAGGTCCATGGCGAGCTCGAGCGACGGCAGCGCGGTCTCTTGACCGATCTGCTTGGCGGCAATCTGGTCGACCGTCGTGCCCAGATAGTAGTCCGTGCTCTCGGTCCACTTGGCCTTGGCGGCGCTGAGGAACGACGCGTTGGAGGTCGCATGCGTGCCGGGGTAGGCGTTCTGCAGCTCCAAGTTGGTCAGCACCGTGACCTGGTCCATAACCGGAGTCAATGTGCGCAGGGTGGGCGATAGTTCGGTGAGTGTATCCACACCCCCTTTTACCGGCTGCCCGAATCCGCCGCCACCGGGAGTCCACGCGTTAATATTCGAGCCCATGGGCACATAGACAAAGCCCATGCGGCGAACCGGCGCTCCGGCGGTGGCCGCCAGAGCCGTATGCGCGGGAATCATGGCATCCAGTAAAGGAAGCGCCAGAGCCGCACCCGCACCCCGCAGGAATGTCCGGCGCGGTAGAGCCTTCTTCGTGATGATCATTACTTTGTTCTCCTCATTTGAAACGGTGTGCTGTTGACGATTCCCAAAACCACGGACGAGAACCGGTAGTCCTTTGCCTTTGCATCCGCGACGATGCCGCGGACCGCGGGCTGATCGTAATATTCGACCGCGCGTCCCAGCGCGTAGGTCATTAACTTATCCGTAAACGTGGAAACGAACTGATCCTGACGGCCCATCAGAGCCTGCTGCAATCCAGTGACGCCCTGAAAGGTGCTGCCATCGGGAAGGCCGCCCGTCGAATCGATGGGTTTGGATTCCTCGATGGTTCGCCAACGGCCGACGGCGTCATAGTTCTCCAGCGAAAATCCGACCGGGTCCATGAGCCGGTGGCATCCCGCGCAGGGCATGTTGGCGCGATGCAGAGCCAACCGTTCCCGAACCGACAGGTTCTTGGTCGAGCCGCCGTTTTCCTTCAACGGTGGCACGGCGGGAGGCGGCGGCGGTGGCGGAACTCCCAGAACATTTTCCAGAATCCATTTGCCGCGAATCACCGGCGAGGTGCGGGTGGCATAAGAAGTCACAATCAGGATGCTGCCTTGCCGGAGCAATCCGCCCCGGCCGTCATACTCGATCCGCCGGAAGTGGTCGCCGTATACATTCGGAATCCCGTAATGCTTGGCCAGACGCTCATTGACGTAGGTGTAATTCGCGCTCAGCAATTCCGGAATCGGGCGGTCCTGGCGCATGATGTTATCGAAGAACAATTCCGTTTCCTCGCGCAACGCCTGGCGGAGATTGTCGTCGAAATCCGGGAACAGGCGCATGTCCGGAGTGGTCCCGGCAAGATTGCGCAGGTACAACCATTGCGAAGCAAAATTGTTGACCAGCGCGCGCGAACGCGGATCGGTCAGCAGCCGCCGGACTTGCTGCTCGAGACCGGCCGGCGTTCTGAGCTTCCCGTTGGTTGCCGCAGTCAGCAACTCGTCGTCGGGAATGCTGCTCCACAGGAAGAAGGAAAGCCGGCTGGCGAATTCCAGATCGCTAATCTTGTAAGCCGCGCCGGAAGCCACGTTCGGCGGATCCGCTTCGACGCGGAAGATGAACTCCGGACTCACCAGTATCGAAGCCAGGCCGGATTCGATTCCGCTGTCAAAGCTGCCCTCGCCGCGCCCATCGCGATAGAACTTCATGGGAACTTGCAGGTCGGCGTCCGTCACCGGGCGGCGATAGGCCCGCCGGGCCAGTGTGGTCAGGATACGCTTGGCGCAAGCCTCTTCCTCGGAAGCCTTGGCCGGCTTGCACACGAAAATCCGGCGCCGGCTGGGCGTGTCTCCCGCAGCCTGCTGGCCATAGGGTCCGTTAATCGTGATGGTGTAAAGCGCTACCTGGGTCCGCGGATGGCGGTCCATATTGAAGTGCGCCTGGTAGGGCTGCCGCTCGGTGGGCAGCAGCGTCCACGCTCTATTCTTCACAAAAGCCACGGCGATCGCGTGCGGACCCGCTTTCACCGGAATGCGGAGATTCAGCTGCTTGTCCACATTGGTGTGGTCTTCGCCTTGGGCCGGGATGACCTTAAATGTCTTGATCAGCTCACGGTCCATGATGACGTGCATGTCCGTCGGCGCATCCAAGCCGGCCACCAGTTCGCGGCTGTCACGATCCAGACGCAACTGGAGTTCGTATTCGGCGTCCACTGGAAAGTTGTAGTTGACCACCCCTCCACCGCGCGAGCCCAGCGGCAGTCCATCGATCCGCTGCTCCTGCGTGCGATCCGGAGGCAGCATGATCATATCGCCGCCCGGCGCGGGCAACACGCCACCCACCGCCAGACGGCTGATTTTTTCCGCGGCTCCCAGATACTTCTCCAGCAAGGTCGGCGACAGGCCGGCCACCGTGATGTTGTCGAATCCGTGGCTCAACTCATCGGCGGGCAGCAGCGGCGTGATATCCACTTCCACGCCCAGCAGATCGCGGATCGAATTCTGGAATTCCGTCCGCGTCAAGCGCCGAACCGCGCTGGTACGCCCTGGGTTGGGCTTGGCCGTAGCCGCGCTATTCAGCGAGCCGACCAAGGAGGAAAGAACCTTTGTATATGTTGCGTCATCGGGACGCGGCGAGCCCGGCGGCGGCATATAGCGTCCGCGCAGTTTGCGGATTACTTTTTCCCACTCTTCCGGATGCTGCGTCACCGCATCGGCGCTGATCGCGTCTAGCTGCAATCCCGCGATTTTCAGTTTGCTGTTATGGCAGGTGACGCAGTATTGATTCACCACCGCGGTATGCGGAGCGGCGGCAGCGCCGCTGGCGGCTTGTTGCTGGGCAAAGACGCTCGAAACACTACCAACGACAAATAGGATTGCGAACCAACCAATCAATAGCTTCCACGAACCCTTGGGCATTATGAACCTACCTCCCGTCATCTTAATATATACGCATCGGCTATTGATTCAGATCCTTACCTTTGCCGCTAACTTGTTTTAAAAAAAGGCGGCCCGACGGATGGACCTATCCGCTATCGAGACTAGCTTAGAATGCACTTGAAGTCAATGCCCTATCGGCTCAGATAGTTAGGGCAGGATCCGGCTGTTAGTTTTTGGCGCGCCGCGCCCTACTTTCTTTCGAAGGCGATGGAGCAGTTTGCCGGATTCACCGTATACAGGCTAATGTTCCCGGACACGATGCTGATCGTGTACGTGCCGGCCTGCGACAGGTTCTTGGTCGAGAGATTGAACTTCCAGCTCTGGTCCGCGGCATTGTAGCGCAGCGCATTGCCATCATCGGCGGAGCCGTTGGCCAGATCCGCGGTGACCGTCACTGGAACGTTCGAGTTGCTGCCCGTGAATGCGACGCTGATAACCGGCGGCGGCGCGAGATCGGAATCGGCGGCTGGCAGGCCGTCGCTGGCGCAATCTCCTGGCCCAGCCGATTTTCCTCGTAAAGCTGTGGCGCCTCGTGCACGGCACTCCGAATCCCGCCCTCGGTTTTCCCCAGCGGTATCGCGGAGCGGTCACTTCTGAGGCCGGTGAAACAAGGCACCAGCTACCGGTTCGATGGGTCTCACACCCCATGCTGCAAGGAAATGTTCTTGATACGCCTGCCAGCGCTGCTGTGGCAGGTCGACAACGACGACGCCAAAAGTCGAGAAAGCATTCAGTGCGCGGGCCGCTGACTCACCGAATAGTTGGTCGCGAGTTAATAGACAGGTGAAGCCCGCCGCAACTGCCGCTGCTACCAACTCGCCATTCGCCAATGCTTTCCAGCCACGATTGGCGGCAGTGTCACAGGAAACGCCAAGTTGGTTCAACGTTCGGACTAGGTGGACGTCCATGTTGGCGTCAAGCAGCCACATGGAAAGAATCGGTAAGTTCGGAGGCGACTTTCAACACCTCGGGCAAGGCCTCATGAGGGAAAGAATAATCGAATGCAGAATCAATCTCATCGAGGGTCATCCCATTTGCAAGAGCTTCAAGGATCAGGGCGACCGATAGCCGCGTTCCTCGGATCGCTAACTTGCCACCCAAAAGCCGTGGGTCAGCCACAATCCATTGATAATCCTTATAAGCGTTCGGTTCAAAAGGCATCCAGAAAGTCCCTGTCTCCATCTTAGATCAAACCTCCGCCGAACATGCCGACTTCCCCGCACAACTGCAAAGCCTCTCGCACAGCCGTCCGGATACCTGTCTCAGTCTTGCCGAGCACGTGCCTCCGCCCTTCAGGATAAGTTACAAACCATCCGGTTTCGATTCGATCGTGGGCTTTAAACAAGGCCGATGAGCTTGCCCAAAAGCGGAACGACTACGTTCACGCCCTGGTGATTTATGACTTTGTCACGAATCAAACCCACCTCAAGATATTGAATAGAGCGTCGCCACGGAACGAGATCCCGGACCCAGACGCGATCATTAACCTCGCGATGGAGGCCTATTCCCTTGCGGGGCGTTTGGGCGTGCAATGCGAGAATCTGCTGGCCGAACGTGACAACAACGCAGCTCAAGCGTGGTGACAACGTTTTGACAACGCTAACTGAGATACTGTGCTGTCAGAGCCGGGGGTCTGACGACTTAACGAACCGTTAAGTCATTGAGAAATGGTGGGCTCGACAGAACTCGAATCTGTGACCTCCTGCGTGTCAAGCAGGCGCTCTAACCAACTGAGCTACGAGCCCGGAAAGAACTTCACTATATCATGGGCACCAGTGTGCGCGAAATCCCCGCACATTGCTAAACTATGGACTTAATGTCCAATTTGAACCCTCCACGCCGCCTTCTATTCGGCCCGGGACCGTCGCAGGTTGCCCCCCGCGTCTACGAGGCCATGACCAAGCCCATCGTGGGTCATCTCGATCCTTTCTTCTTCGAGGTCTACGAGGAAATCCGCCAGGGCTTGCGCGCCGTTTATGGCACCCAGAATTCCTTCGTGCAGGTGATCTCCGGCACCGGCAGCGCGGGCATGGAAGCGTCGGTCGCCAATTTCGTCGAGTCGGGCCAGAAACTCGCGGTGTTCGTGGGCGGCTTTTTCGCCGGACGTATCGCCGAGATGGGCGAGCGGCATGGCGCGACGGTTGTGCGCTTCACCGTGCCTCTTGGTGAAGCCGTGACGGAAGCTCAGGCGGCCGAGTTCTTGAACCAAGAGCGCCCCGATGTGGTGGCGTTCGTGCACGCGGAAACCTCCACGGGCGTCCTGCAGGATCCTCTGGCGATCACGCGCCCCGCGCGTGCGACCGGCGCGCTGACTATCTCCGATTGCGTGACTTCCATCGGAGCGCTCCCCATCAACACGGATGCGGCCGGCATCGACGTCGCCTTCGGCTGCACGCAGAAGGGGCTGAGTTGCCCACCCGGGCTGTCTCCCATCACGCTTTCTCCCGCCGCCGTGGAAAATCTGCGCGCGCGCACCAAGCCGTCTTCGGTCTGGTACATGGATTTGAAGCTGCTGCTCGAATACTACGAAGGCGCGCATCGCTATCATCACACCGCGCCCATCAGTTCCTTCTACGCGCTGCACGAAGGCTTGGCGCTGGTCTGCGAGGAAGGCGTGCAGAACCGCTTCAACCGCCACGTGCGGGTGAACGCGGAATTCGTGCGCCGCATCGAGGCCGCCGGCTTCCGCATGTTCGTCACCGATCCGGCCCGCCGGATCACCACCATTAACGCCATCCACGTGCCCGACGGAGTCGACCCCGCCCGCAGCCGCAAGGCCCTGGTGGATAAGTACGGCATCGACATCGGGGGAGGCTACGCATCGCTGGCCAACAAGATCTTCCGCGTCGGCTTGATGGGTCCGCTGGCGACCATGGAAAACGTCGACATGCTGGTCGCCGCGATGATCGACTGCATTCGGTAGTGGGAGACCCTGGCAACACAAGATATAGGGCTATTTTTTGGGCAACCCCAATTGGCAGTACTATTCACGCTTTACTTTCCCTTGGATTCAGTTTAGGATTGATTTGTCCCCCCGAGACGCGTCTATATGTTTGGAGGGCTAAGTTTTGCTTAAGCTCAAGCGCGTTGACATCCAAGGTTTTAAGTCGTTTTACGACCGCACCGAAATGCGGTTCCACGGCTCCGGCGTGGCCGCGATCGTGGGTCCCAACGGGTGCGGCAAGTCCAACCTGAGCGACGCCATCAGTTGGGTTCTGGGCGAGCAGAGCGCCAAGAGTCTGCGCGGGGCCCGCATGGAAGACGTGATCTTCGCCGGGACGCGCGAGCGCAAGCCGCTGGGCATGGCGCAAGTCACGCTGACCATGAGCGATCCGGAAGCACACCGCGAGCACAAGCTGCTCGAAGCCGGCGTGCTCAACGGGACGCATGGAACCAATGGAACGAGCGGAACGAACGGCCACCACGCGCACGGCAACGGGCACCAGAAGCCCGCCGACATCACCATCACGCGGCGGCTGTACCGGTCCGGCGAAAGCGAATACCTAATTGACGGCAAGACGGCCCGCCTGCGCGACATTCAGGATCTGTTCATGGGCACGGGCCTGGGTCCGGAAAGCTACGCCATTATCGAGCAGGGCCGCATCGGCCAGATTCTGTCGAACAAGCCCGCCGACCGCCGGGCCATTATCGAAGAGGCGGCCGGCATCGGAAAGTACAAGAACCGCAAGCGCCTGGCCGAATCGAAACTCGAAAGTGCCAAGCAAAATCTCGCGCGCGTGTTCGACATTTTGGAAGAAGTCGGGCGGCAGGCCAATTCTCTGAAGCGGCAGGCCTCCAAAGCCAAGCGCTACGAAGAACTGCGCGCGGAGATGCTCAACCACTTGCGGCACGCCGTCGCGGGCCGCTTCCGCCTTCTGGAAAGCGAGGCCGCCAAGCTCGCGCTCGACCTGGGCCAGGCGCAGACCAATTTTCAAACGCTCACCGCTGAGGTGCAAACCAAGGAGCAGGAGTACACGCGCACGCAGGAATCCTGTTATCAGGTGGAAGCGGCGCTGACATCCGCGCGCGGCCGCGTTGCCGAGTTGAATCTGGAATCCGAGCGCACGCGCAGCCGCGTGGAATTGCAGGCCCGGCAGATTGGGGCGCTGGAAGAGCGCATGGCCGCGGGCGAGACCGAAACCAGGGAACTGGACGAGCGGCACCAGCGCGAGTCCACCGAGATCGCGGCACATCAGGAGTCGATCGCGGGGATGGAGCGCGATGTCCAGGACGCCCGCCAACAGCTCGACGCGAAGGCCCGGGAGCGCGACGCTCTGCAGATCCATCTGCGGGAGCGGGAGCAGTCACTCGAAGCCGCCCGTCAGGCGGTTCTTCGGTTGCTCAATGAAGCATCAGGCCTGCGCAACCAACTCGCGCAAGCCGACGAGTACCTGGCGTCCATGGAACGCGACGCGGCCCGCGCCCGCAAAGAAGAAGAATGCTCCACGGCGGATCTTGCCCGCTTGGAGCAGAGCAAGTCCGAGCTTTCCACGCGCCTCTCGGCACGGCAACTGGAACTGGAATCCCTGACCGGCCGCCGCCGCCGCGTCGAAGATGAGCTAAAGCAGAGGCGCGAGCGCGTCATTGAATCGCGCCAAGCGCTCAACGGTCTGCGTGATTTGCTCTCGAAACAGAAAGCGCGCAAGGAATCGCTCGAAGGTATTCTGTCGCACCGCGCGTACACGACCGAATCCGTGAAGCATTTGTTCCAGCAGCAGCCCGAAGGCTTCCGCCCGTTGGGCGTGCTGGCGGATTTCGTCGAAGTCACCAACCCGGATTGGGAACGCGCGTGCGAAGAGTTCCTGCACGAAGAGCTTGAGTACGTGGTCGTCGACGGCTGGAATGACGCCGAGCGCGGCGTGGAAGTACTGCGCGCGGAATCCGATGGACGCGCGACATTCTTGGTGCACTCCGCAACGGATACGGCGACACGGATCCCGGACCTTTCTTCCGAGCCTTCCGTCGCCGGAGCGCTGCGTGATGCCGTGCGGCTGACCAACGGATTTTCCGCCGCGCCGCAAGGATTCCTCTCGCGCCTGGCGCATTGCTTCCTGGTCCATGACCGCGCCGCCGCTCCGCGCCTGGCCGAAGCGCACCCGGATTGCTACTTCCTGCTGCCCGATGGAGCCAGCTACCACGGCCACACCGTCACCGGCGGCAAGAAATCCTCGGGCGGCCCGCTGGCGCTCAAGCGCGAACTGCGCGAATTGACGGCGCAGGTGGAAGTCCGCGACCGCGAAGCCGATGAGCGTACCGCCGCGCTCGAAGAACTGGAGCGCAGCGCGGCCCTGCTCGCCGAAGAACTGGAGCAGGTGCGCGGCTTGCAGCAGACGCAGGAAAAAGACGCGCTGGCGATGGACCACGAACAGCGCAAGCTGGCCGAGGAATACGCCCGCGCGGGTTCGCGCCTCTCCGCCGCCCGCCTGGAGTTGGAACGCCTCGCACGGCAGGACCAACAGGCGCGCGCCCAGCGCGAAATCAATCAGACTCTGGTCGCCGAAAAAGAGCAGGCCCGCTTCGATCAGGAAAAGACCGTCGAAGTGGCACGCGGCGAATTCGATGGATTGCAAGCGCAAGTCCACGCCATCGGCGAGGCATACTCGGTGTTGCGCGCTGGACTCGCGGGACTCGAAGAGCGTGCCCGCGCGGAAAAAACCGCGGCAGGACGCCTGGAAGCCCAGATCCAACAGCTCACCGCGCGCCGGGAACAACTTGCCCGTGACCTGGAACGCATGGGCGTGGAGCGCGCGCATCTCCTTACGGATAATATCGAGCTGGACCAGCGCGCCCAGCAACTCCACGAGCACACCGCGGAAGCCACCGGACGGGTCGAATTGCTCACCGCGCAGGAAGCCGGCGGCCGCGAGGCTCTGGCGGCGCTCGATGAAGCACTGAAGACGTTGCGCGGCGACGCGCAGGCCGCGCAGGAACAGCGCTCGCGGATCGAGCTCGAACTGGTGCGCAAGCAAGCGGAGCTCAAGTATCTCGACGAAACCAGCCACAAGGAACTGAGTGCCGGAGCGCAGGAGATCGCGGCGCTGCTGGAAAGTGCCAGGACGGAAAACCACGCGGCAGCGGTCAAGGCCATGGGCGTCGAAGAATCCGAGCAGCGTTATCAGGAAGTGCGCGCGCGCATCGAAGCGCTGGGACCGGTGAATCCGCAGGCGCTCGAAGAGTATCAGGAAGCGCAGCAGCGCTACGAATTCCTGAACACGCAGAGGCAGGACTTGCTCGATTCGATTCGCGACACCGAGAAGGCCATTCAGGAACTCGACACGGAATCCCGCAAGCGCTTCCAGGAAGCCTTCGAGAACATCAACACCAATTTCAAGGAGATGTTCCAGACCCTGTTTGGCGGCGGCGTGGGCGAGATGCGTCTAACCGACGAAAGCAACCTCGCCGAAAGCGGCATCGACATCATGGCGTCGCCTCCCGGCAAGCGCCTGCAGCATATCGCGCTGCTTTCGGGCGGCGAGAAATCGCTGACGGCGATGGCGCTGTTGATGGCCATCTTCCGTTACACGCCGAGTCCGTTCTGCATCCTCGACGAAGTGGACGCGCCGCTCGATGAGCCTAACATTCAGCGCCTCACGCGCCTGCTCAAAGAAATGTCGCACGACACGCAGTTCATCGTTATCACGCACGCCAAGCGCACTATGGAAGCCGCGCAGTCGCTCTATGGCGTGACCATGCAGGAGCCTGGCGTCTCCAAACTGGTGAGCGTGAAATTCGACCCGCTGCCGGTGGCCGCCGCGCCGCCCGCGATGGCCACCGCAATGGCGGCGGTTTAAAGGTAGCGCCAGCACTCCTGCGTGCCACTTCCGGGAAATGTGGCTCGCGAATGAACGCGGATGGACACACGTGGAAGTGGCGTCGGGTGGAGTAGGCTTTAGCCTGCAACGGGGACTTCAGTCCCCGATCTTTAGCTGATCCCGCACTTCGCGGTGGCTAAAGCCACCGTGGCAGGCTAAAGCCCGCTCCACCACACCTACTACCGATTTCTCGGGGCCGCCTCCTAATGCGTCAAATCGTAGATCCAGTAATTGACGCCGATCCGGTAAGCTAAGCCCGCGAAGCGTTCGTCGTAGCGCGGGTCGTCGGACCATTCCCAGGAGTCGCCCAGATCCATGTTGTGGCAGATGGCGACCATGATACGGCCCTTGTCGTCATAGATGCCGCGCCAGTGCGCCTGGTAGCCGTCGCGCTGATAGGTGCGGCCGGTGTAGAGATATTGCGCGCCCGGCACCTGGAAGCGCGACTCCAAATCGTAAATCGTGTGGAAGATCGGGTCGTTATCGTTGATGTCGACGATCTCCCGGTCGGGGAACACTTTGTGAATGCCGTCGACGAAGTTCTCCCACTCCTGCGAGCCGTGGAAGTCGTCGACCATCAGAAATCCACCACGCAACAAATACTCACGCAACTGGCGGGCCTGACCGTCCGGCACGCGCCAGTAGCCGACTTCGACTGCGTACATCGCCGGCCAGTGGTAGACGTCGTCGTTGTCGTCCAGATCAACGACCTGCTCCACTGACCGCGTGTCGATGCGCGTCAGCCGCCGGATGCCTTGCAACAGGTGCCGGTCCGAGCGCGGATAGTCCGTGGTCCAGTTGTAGTCGCCTCCGCGGTAACCCATCGTGAACAGCCCGGGGACGCGCAGACGCGCACGGGTCCATTCAGCGGGCCGGTTCCAATCCGGGGGCAGCGGGAAGTTGCGGTACTCGCGCCCCGGATATTCGCGGAACGGCCGCTGGGCGTATAGGATGCCAATCGCACCCAGAAAAACCATGGCCAACGCGAATCCGGCGAAAGGGAAACGGTGGGCCCGGCGAAGCACCTACCAAATATACTCCTTCGCCTCAGCGCGCCGGGCGTAGCTATCCAGCACGTGCACCACGCGCAGCTTTTTCACCTTGGTGGGGGAAAGCTGGCCGATGGGAACGTAGAGAATCTTGCGGTTCAGATGCGCCGCAATGGAACGGAAGATCGAGCGCGGCGGCTTGGCCGCCACGTAGACCACAAAGCGCTGGACCGAGTAATCCAGAGCGGCCATCAACAGGCGCTCCGGCTTGGACTCCGCAAAATCGTAGTCGGGATCCGACCACACGTCGTACATGCGCCGCGGAGGCAGCGTCATCAGCAGGCCTCCGTATTCGGCGCGCCCGATCCCCGGACCCACAATGTTGTCGAACGGATGGGTCGAATAGTAGGCCATGTCGGATTCGTTCTGATGCTCGCCGAGCCACGTCGTGAGGTACGTATAACGGTCCTCATGGTCTTCGTCAAAAATAATCACCACGGCGCCCACTTCGCCGGCCAGGCGGTCCGCCTGGCGCACGAAAATCTTGCGCCGGTGCCAGTTGCGGATGGTTTCGCGGATGTCGATGCCGTCCAAAATCGAAGTCGTGAACGGTTCCACGCGCACCCGCTCTTCGGAAAGCAGCGCCTTGGCCCTGTGTTTGACGAAGCGGCCATACTCTTCGATGACCAGATCCTCGGGCGGATAGGAGCAGATCGCTTCGCCCGTGGTCTGCCGCGCCCATTCGCCGGGAACTTTTTCCTTCTTGCGCGGCTTCAAGCCGGTGGGCTTCAGGCGCTGTTTCGCGCGCGGCAACCGCCTGCGGATGCGCAGCCTTTTCGTGTTGATCCAGATTGCGCTGGCGCTCAGGCGGACGGTCTCCAGATCCGACTTCTCCTGCTGCGCCAGATAGCGATTCGCCATCTGCCACACTTCCCAGCCGAAGTTGTCGTCAGCAACCGAGCGCGCCGCCACCGCCAGATCGTAGACGCTCGCGACGAGCTCGCCGCTGATGTGCGCCAGGTTGCGCGTGTAACGGCCGATCATCCGCCGCTGCCAATGCGCCAACTTTTCACCGGTGGACTGCGTGTACTTGCTCTCCGCCTCGCGCATCAGCTCCCATTGCACGCGCGGCCGGTCTAACACGTTGTCATCACCGGAGCCAAAGCTCATGCCCAGCCGGAAGAATTCGTAGCGCTCCTGCAGGTAGGGATACTCGATGGTGATCTCCGACAGGCAATCCGGGTGCGGGTTGACCAGCTCGGGCTCATAACGTTGCCCGCCTTCCGGCGCCGGCTGCGGAACTTCCATCGCGTCCAGCAGCGGATCCAGCATATTGAGCGCCACCACGGCCACCACGCTCGCTCCCGGATCGGCGCCCTGCAGCTTCCAGGCCATGGCGGAAGCGTGCGCGGTCACCTCCTCCGTGCGCGTCTGTGGATACACACGATACGCCTCGATGTAAGGGTCACGGCCGATTCGCCGGACCGCGTAGGTGTCCGGATAGGTATCCGGCAGATGCGGACGCTCGGCCGAAGCGGGCTCTAAAAACAGAATCTGCGCGCCGATTTCCGCCGCCGTGCGCAAGGCTTCCACAAAGGGATCGCAGGGTTCGACCGGGACATAGATCGCCCGCTCGTCACCGTCTTGGTCTTTCCCCGTCGGAGACTCGTGATACCAGATCACGGTGATCTCCGGCAACCGCGCCAGCGCCCGTTGGTAGGCGCGCTCCAGGAACCCCGGCAACTCCACCGCGACCACCTGCGGCCGCGAGGCCAGCAGCAGCTTGCGCAGCTCCAGCGCGAATTCCAGCTTGCCTGGCACCACCGGGAAATAGTGGATATTCCCGCGCCGCAGATCGCCGGATTTCAGTTCAGTTTCGAGCGACATAGCGCAGGGCCTCTTCGCCGAGCGTCTGCACGATGGCCGTTCGCAAAGTCTCTTGACGGTTGGCGGCGAACCCGCGGTCGGCGTAGCTTTGTTCCAGCTTCATGGTAAAGCGCGCGATGTTGATGCCGTCGCGCGCGGTGTAGCGCTCGTCGGCGGAGTGCGCCTGCTGCAGGAAATCCGTCACATAGTTGAGAATATGCTCGTCGCCGAAGGGGAGATTTTCGCGCAGAATCGCGAACTCCTCGTGACGCTCGGGAAAATCGATCAGGATCATCGGCTGCAGCCGCGAGTGGATGTACTCGGGCAGATCGAAGGTGCTGGCGTCGTCGTTCATGGTCGCCACCAGACGGAACAAGGGATGCGCCTTGATCTTGATGCCCGCCACGATGGACTCCACGTATCTGCGATTGTCCAGCAGCGGAGCCAGGCTGGCCCAGCTCTTTTCGCTCATGCGGTTGCCTTCGTCCAGGATCACGATGCCGCCGCGCAGCATGGCCGTTACCAGCGGCGAAGCTACATAGCGGAGGCGCGCTTCCCCTTCGATCACCGGCGTGACCAGCAAGTCTTCGGGGCGCGTGTCGACCGTCGCCTGCATGATATAAACTTCGCGATCCAGGCGCTTGGCCGCCGCATAAGCGAGCGTAGTCTTGCCGACGCCCGGCTTGCCCAGCAGGCGCGGGTGCATGGGCATATCCTGCGCGTCGATTACCAGCCAGGCGGCCAGCAATTGGCGCATGACTTCTTCCTGCCCCACCCAGGTGATGGACAATTCGTCCGGGTGCGCCAAGTGCAGCTGTACTCCGTCGATCTCAACAATCATCTTGTTTCAAATGTAACAGCGGGCAGGAGGAATTGCAGGGAGGAAAAACACTTAGAGCTGGCCATGTTCCTGAGCAAAGCTGGTGGTCACGACGGTTCCCGTAAGAAAAACCAGTGCGAGCGCCATAATCGCGAATCGTTTCAGGGTAAAACTCCCGGCCCGTTCACGCGCCGCGGTCGAAGGTGAATGTACCCAGAGCTTGCTTCAGCACGTCCGCGAAGTTCGCCCCGCTTTCCGACCATACTTTGCGGCTCTCCAGGTCCAGCGCGCGTTCCAGGTCAGCGACCAGCCGCAAGAGGCTCTTCAGGTTCGATTGGCCCATGCGCGGGCTTCCCTCCAACCCCGCCACGGGCAGGAAACGCGCGTCGGGACCGAACTCGATCCGCAGGTGATCGTCGTGCTCGTTCTCAAACCCGGCTCCGTAGCAAGCCAGCGTAATCGCGGCAGGCCGCAGGTTCCATTCGCTTCCGTCGTACTGCCAGAGATCCCAGAAGGTGTCGATCTCGCAGGCGCAATCGGACTTCAGAAACTCGCCGGCCGCGCTCAGGATATCAGCCGAGATGCCGGCCGTATCCTCGCTCACCGGAAATTCGCGCTCCATCAGGAGCGGCTCGCTCAACGCGATGGCGTAGACGCGCAGCACCGGGCCGCGCTGGGCAAGCTTGGAAAACGGGAACACGCCCAGCATCTTGCCGAACTGGCGCAGAGTCGTGGTGGAAGTGGCTCCTTTTAAGCGGCCGGAAAAAAGCAGACGGTCAGTCACGCTGTGATTGTAACCTGAAGAGGTGATCACGGACTTAGTTCAGATCAGGCGCCTCGGCGAAAAGAAACGGGACGAAAACCTGAAGTTCCGCAGATATCTGAAGTCGCATACGTTCGTGGAACGCCAGTTCCGCAAAGCGGCCGAGGAAGTGCAGGATAAAATCGACTGCCGCCAGTGCGGCGAGTGCTGCCGCGTCACCGACGTGCAGATCGCCGAACGGGACGTGGAAAAGCTGGCGCACTTTCTGGGGATGCCGGAGAAGACTTTTGTAGAAAAACACACGGCTGTCGACGAGGATGGGAAGATGATCTTGCGCCGCAATCCGCCTTCAGGGGACTCCAAGGGCGGCTGTGAATTTCTGGAGGGGAACGAATGTACGGTCTACGAGGCCCGGCCCGGCAACTGCGAACGTTTCCCTCACCTTTTGCGAGGTAGCGGGTCATTGGAGGCAAAAATGTGGGCCCACGTGGACCGCGCTACCTACTGCCCCATCGTCTATAACTGGATGGAACAGGTGAAGGGTTTAACCAAGTTCCGCGGTTAGTGAGGAGGGCCGCCGCCCCGCGGGCCGCGAGGCCCATGTCCGGGCCCGCCCGGTCCACCGCCGCCGGCCAGCAGGTTAAGGGCATTCCCGATTTTCGTTTTCTGATCCGCCGTCAGAATCGCGTATATGTTTGCGGCCTGGCTGGCATGGATGGTCTCGACCTGGGCCTGCGTCGCCGACAACGCCGTAACGGCCGCTGGAATGCCACTATTCGCTTTAATCGCCGCTACAACCGCTTCGCGCTGGGTTTTCGCCGCGTCGCGCAACGTCGCCAGATTGTTGATGTCCGCGGTGAGAATACTGGTGACCTGGGCCTGCTGATCCGTGGTGAGCGTCAGGAAATAACCCAGTCTCTTCACATGGCGCTCGATCATCTCCTGCGGCGTGGGCGGCAGCACATCGGCGTTCTGGAAACGGTCGCGGGGAGGCTGCGCCAACAGCGCCGTGGCCATCGTGACGGCCATCACAACTACTCGTAATTTCATATCGTTTGGAAAACTCCTTCGCCTCTATAGACGTTAGGATAACCCAGAAGTTTACACCCGGGTAGCCAGTTTCTCAATGGCTTTCTCCAGCCGCTGGGGCCGCTCCAGGACGCCCGCTAACAAATCGCCCACCCGGTCGAACCGCGCCAGGGCATTGCCCAGATGAAATTGCTCCGGGCGCAGGCGTGAAGTCACTTCGGCCCAGGCCAGCGGCGTGGCCACGGGAGCCCCTGGATAAGCGCGTAGTACATACGGAGCAGAGATGGTCTTGCCCTCCGCAATCTGTTGCCAGTCGAAATAGACTTTGCCCTTTTCCCGTCGCGCAACAGCCCGCGGAGTGGTGAACAAATCCGGCCGTTCTGCGGCGCCCAGGGTCGCCAGCGCTTCCGCAAACGCGCGAACCTGTGCGTACGTGTACACCGGCTTCAGTGGGACAAAGATGTGCATGCCGTCGCCGCCCGTGGTCTTGGGATAGCTTTCCAACTCCAGCCGGTCCAGCCGCCCGTGAACCCACTGCGCCGCCTCGACGATCTTGTCGTAGCCGCATTCGTGCGGGTCGAGATCGATCAACCAGTAATCCGGATGTTCCAGCGAGCCGCGGCGGCTCATCCATGGGTTGTGGTCGATGCAGCCCAGGTTGACCAGGAACAGCAGCGCCGCCCGCTCCTGCGCCATCGCATAACGGATGCCCTCCGCCACCACGGTGGGGACCCACGCCGGAAAACTCGCCGCCACCTGCTTCTGAAAAAAATAGGGCTTCTCTATTCCGTTGGGATAACGCTTGAGCGACAGCGGCCGGTCGTGCAGATGCGGCAAAATCAGCGGGGCGACCGCGTCGTAGTAGTTGAGCAAGTCGCGTTTGCGGTAGCCGTCGTTCGGATAAAACAGTTTGTCCAGATTGGTGAACTTGAGGCGATGGCTATCCAGCGTGAGCATCGCCTCCTTGGCGCTGGCATCGAGCAGCGGCGTCCGCGCACGCGGCGGCGGGCCGATATCGTCCCGTAATTTCACAAACACCGGCGCGCGCAGCCGGCCTTCACCGGTCCAGTTGGCGAAGCCCACTTCGCACATCAACTCCGGCCGCACCCAGGTGGCATTTTTGGGAAGGCCGCGCACCGGGGCAAACGGACATTCTTGTATTTCCAGCGCCGCGAGTTTCTTCTGAAGCCTGCGTACCATGGCTGCGTCGAAACCGGTGCCGACGTTGCCCGCCCACCGTAGCGCTCCCGCCGCATCCCGGATCCCCAGCACCAGCGCGCCTAAGCCCTGCCGCTTTCCTTCGGTGGAGCCGCAGATCACGAAGTCGGACGTGTCGGCCGTTTTCCACTTCACCCAATCCCCCGAGCGGCGCGATTCATAGCGGCTGCGCGCGCGCTTGCCGACAATGCCCTCCAGTCCCTGCTCTTTCACGGCGTCGAGCAAGTGCGCGGGTTCGGCGGCAAAGTGCTCGGAGTAGCGGATGACGTCCGTCGGCGTGAAAATTTCGCGCAGCAACCTCTTGCGTTCGATCAGCAGCACCGGCCGCAAATCATGGCCGTCCAGGTACAGCAGATCGAAGGCGTAAAACACCACGGGATGGCTGCGCGCCAGGCGGGCAATCGCGCCTGGTTCCGCCACATTGATGCGCCGCTGCAACTGTTCGAAGTTGGGACGTCCCTTGGCGTCGAGCGCCGTGATCTCACCGTCGAGAATCGCCTGGCGGGCACGCACTTGATGCGGCATCACGGAGAGTTCCGGATATTAGTTCAGTTTCCTCTCCTTTGCTCGATTCCTGTCTTCCTACTTTACTTTCCGACCATGTGCTGCGTGTCTTTCTCGTTCTCGCAGAACCAGTCGAGCAGATCCGTATCGGGCATATAGGCCCACGGAATTTTCACGGTCCACGGCTTGGAGTACGTCTTCGGGTCGTCGATCGTCAACTCCACTTGCATGTGCCCGAAGTCGGGACGCCGGAAGCGCTCGATCACGTGCAACGCATCGCTGTGCGGGTGGCCTCCGTCGTCAAGCCAGGTCTTTTCATGCAGGCCCACCGTGTCCACAACCAGCGTGTCACCGTCCCATTTCCCCGCCGAGTAGCCGAACCACGCCGGATCGCGCTGCGCCGGCAGCGCCCGCCCATCGGTGAAGATCTGCCGGAACGTGTGATAACTCTCAAACAGCAGCACCATCAGGTCCGGCGACTGGATCACCTTCTTGGGGTTGTGGTGCGCGTCAAAATCCGTCACGCTATGCGGCAGGCAGGTCCCCGAGGGCCGGTCCTTCCCGTGGTTTTCCACGCGCTCTTTGTAAACCGCGGCCGCCCACGGCAGCATGGGCACCTCGACCCCATCGGCCGCCAGGTTCTCCAGATATTTCGTGCTGAATCCGGGAGCGCTCCACATGCCCGAGAAATCGGGTTTTCCATTAGCCATCCTGGGCGTCGGCCCCGCCAAATTCACCTTTCCGTCCTTGGTTCGCGGAGCCCCTTTCGTGGGCTGGTTGACCCACTGCGCCGCCGCCGGCAGCGTGAACACCAGCGCGGAAATCAAAACGGAAATATGTACGAAGCGGCGCATAGAGTCACCTTTATTTTCGGCCAAACGCAGTATACACGAAAAAGACTGGGGCGGAGCCGGCCGGCTCGCATCCTCGGCCACCCCGCCTCGACTCACTCGAAGTGTTCATCACGCGTGCTGCCTGGCCATGAGTTGCCGCAGGTACTTGTTCACACGGGTCTGATATCCATCGCCGGACGCCTTCAGCCACGCGAGTACATCCGCATCCAAACGGATGGTCACGCTTTGCTTCTTGGGCCGGTAGAATCTGCCGATCACCGCGTCTGAAGGGAACTGGCGGATCTCCGGGATGTCCGAGAGATCGATCTGACTGTCGGGTCTTCGGGCAAGGCACTTCAGTTCCACCCGTTTCTTAGTGGAGAGTGGCTTCATAGAGTTTCCTTTCGTGACGAGTCGCCTGGCGCGCGGAAATAACGCGGATCAGTTCGTGCGTCCCCACATCGCGATGGTATGTATGGCAACCAGCAAAATCAATCCCTCCGCGAATCCAATCGCGTGCCATCTCGGTTCGCCGTCTTTGGTTCGCTCAATGAACGTGACACAGTTCGGGTCATCGAAAATCAACTGGGCAGTGTATGTACAGGATAGCACATACAAACAAAGCGGTTGTCTTACGCGCGCAAAAGCGCGGAGGACGGCGAACCGGAGTCCGCGAACAGCAAACTCCAGTGACCTATTGCGGCAGCGCGAAAACGTAGATGGCGTTGTTGCCGCCCGGAGCATCCGCTTCGGGTGTGAGGCTCAAGCCAGTGTTGGCGATCGCCCCGCCACCCGTCTGCCCCCGGAGTTTGCTGACATACGTTAGACGGCAACTTCCCAAAAGCCGACTTCTGAACCGCGTTGAGACCAAATCAGCGGATAGGGCGTTACACGGAAACGTGGCGCAGATGGCGCAGATGGCGCAGATGGCGCAGATGGCGCAGATGGCGCAAGGGTAACGCGCTGGCGCGATTGGTGTGTCGGCCAATGAGATAAACTAATTTTGATCCGAATTATGGCGCTGGCGAGACGAGTCTACATCAGAAATCGGACGCATAGCTCTGTTGCTTCAGGCGCGGACGGAGTATGCTTGTGGCGCTTCGTCTAATCGCGTCGCATTTTAAGGAACTCGCCCGCACAACGGAGCCTGGCGCGGCGGAACAGCGCGAGTTTCTGGGCAGTTTGGAGGGCCGCGCCGGCCCTGTGCGGGCTTGGTCGAAGGTGAGTAAGGGACCGCGCGGTTGGCGACTCAGGCAAAGGAGGAGACGATGAAGCTGAAGGCAGGATTTGTCGTTGTATTCGTTCTTCGTTGCGCCGTGACGGCGTTTGGCCAGCAAGGCGAAACACCGCTCCCGCCGCCGGCCACCGACACGATCGCACCGGATATTCCAGGCGTGGTGAAGGGAGGAACCAAGGTTCAGGTCATCGTAGATGGGTTGAAGCACACCGATGGGCCGGCCACGATGGCGGACGGGACGCTTCTCTACTGGGACTACATGGCGCGCCGTATCGGCAAGGTAGATCCCCACGGAAAACCTGCGACATTTCTGAGCGGCACGGACGGATCGAGCGCCATCGGCTTCGACTCGAAGGGACGTCTCATTACCTCGTTGAAGTACGGGAAAACCAACTCAATCGGCGTGATCTGGCCCCAGGACAGGAAGACGATTCTTGCTGACAGCATCGACGGGAAGCCCTTCGAGGGTCCTAACGATCTCGTGGTTGACAAGAGGGATGGCGTCTACTTCACGCTCTCAGGCTCGGGCACGGTCCTCTATGCCCGTCCGGGTGCGAAGGTCATCACGGTGTTTGCAGATCCCGTCGAGCGGATCAACGGCATCACACTGAGTCGAGATGAAAAGACCCTCTACGTGGCCACGCAGAGCAGAGCCGCCAAAACGACGCTCTCCATTGCCGACCTTCCCAAAGAAGGCGGTGAGTACATCTTGGCCTTCGACGTCCAGCCCGACGGGACTGTGAAGAATCGGCGCAACTTCGCCAAGTATGAAATCGTGACCCAGAGGCCGAACGGGACGCCCGATGTCAGATTTGGGGGGGACGGCCTCGCGATCGACGGCCAGGACCGCGTGTATGCGGCAACGGCGGCGGGCATCCAGGTCTTCAGCCCACAGGGCAAGCACCTGGGCACCATTCCCGTATCGAGGAATCCCAACAACTTGGCCTTCGCGGGTCCCGACAAGAAGATGCTGTACATCGTCGCTCGCGGAGCAGTGTACCAGGTCGCGATGCTCGCAGAAGGGTATAAGGGCCGGGCGAAATAGCCGGGACTTAGGCCCGAAATCAGCTACCTGGAAGTCACCCCGACGTAATAGTCGCTAAGCTACTTTTTGGGCCGACGCCATTACTTGGCCAGAAAACGGCGTTCGAGGAGATCACGGCCACGTTTCCCCCAAACCGACTTCTCGCCCGCAAATTCCGACGGGCGCGCAATCGCCTCACGAGCCGCAAACAAGGTGTGCCAATTTGTTCCTTGCGATAATTGACAGAGTGAATGTCTGCACAAGGGAAGAAACGCGATTGGTTTGATCTTGGCGCCGCCGCGTATGATCAAGCGTGTCCGGGGATATACGCTGTGCCGACGTACGTCTGCCCGATTTGCCTGAACCCATTCTCAGTGGAGGCGCTAGACGACGGCCGCCTTTCGAAGGAGCATGTGCCGCCGCAAGGTGTCGGCGGTCATGAGCTCCTACTCACGTGCACCTCATGCAACAACATGGCAGGCACCAAGTTGGATGCGTCAGCGAAGACCAAGGAGGACGTGCGCCTGGCAATGGCTGGCAGGGCCAATCGACCGCATCGAATAAAGGCAACCATCGGCGGAATAACTGTGAACGGCCAGCTTAATGCGAAGGATGGCTCATACGCGCTCACCATCCCCAGGCATCTCAATAGACCGGGGATGAGCGAAGCACTTCAGCGGCTCGGACGGGCGGGTGCCTCGCTGACAGTGGAGCATGAACGCTATTCGGAACTTGGTGCGCGCATTAGCTGGTTGCGCGCGGGCTACCTCGCATTAGTGGCGATGGAGGGCTACAAGATTGTTCTCGACCCCGCGATGGAAATCGTGCGAACACAGATCCAGGAGTGCGATGAACGACGCATGCTGACCTTCGTTGCTGACGCACAAGCGGACTTTCCGATGACAATTCGACGCGTGCTCCGCGTGCTTGAGCCAGCATGGCATCGCGGGTGCACCGTGCAGTTTGGTCCCTACCTCGTCAATCTCCCATCCCTGGGCGATATGACCATCTACGAACGACTTGCGAATAACGGCCTGAGCCCCGCTGTGCAACATACGACCTACGAGTACGTTGGCTGGCCTATCACGCCAACCTTTGGAATAACCCGAAACGAAGCCAAATGAGCAGCGCGGGGGCTACTCGCGAGACTTGGCCTTTGACCTTCTCAGCTCTCTGAGCGCATTACGACCGCCAAACGGCTCCCAGGCAAGCTCAAGCGAAGCGCGCAGCTTATTGCGGCAGCGCGAAAACGTAAATGGCGTTGTTGCCGCCCGGAGCATCCGCTTCGGGCGTGAGGCTCAAGCCGGTGTTGGCGATCGCCCCGCCACCTGCGGCGACGGCAATGTATTGGCGGCCGTTGATGGAATAGGTCACGGCGCCGGCAGCGACCTGCGAAGGCAGCCGCGTCTGCCACACCACCTGGCCCTTGTCGGCATCCAGCGCCCGCAGATAACGGTCGATTCCACCGTTGAACAGCAGCCCGCTGCCGGTCGCCAGGACCGGCGAGTAGTTGGTCACGCGCGTCTCCCAGGTCCATAGCGTTTTGCCGGTTTCCACTGAAATCGCATCGATGCGCCCCACCTTATCCTTGCCCGCTGGGAATTTGGCGACATTGTTCGTGTTGTAGGCGTACTGCGGTATGGCGTTGCGATCCGTGCGCGCCGTCGTGTCTATACACAGATTCGATAGCGGTATGTACATCACGTTGGTTTTCGGGTTGTACGCGCCTTGCGGCCAGTCGCGGCCTCCGTTGTAGGTTGGACAAATACTATAGGTCTTGTCGACCTCCTTGAGCACCACGTCCTCGTTCACCGTGACCAGCCCCTTGGGGTCGATCTTGGAAACCAGGTTCTGCTGCGTGGTCGCCTTGGCCCACAGGAACTCGCCGGTGGCGGCGTCGAAGCTCCAGGCGATTCCGGTCTTGCACGGGACGCCGGTCAGCGTCTTGCGCGGCCCACGGCGCGCGTTGGGATTCACCGCCAGGAAGTCCGGCGCGCTGGGATTCACCGGCGTGTTGATGATCATCATCTCAAAGGTGCATTCCTGATCCCAGTTATCGCGCGGCAGCACCTGGTGCTTCCAGACGACCTGGCCGGTCTTGGGCCGGATCGCGAAGCGCGTGTTGGTGCCGGCCATGGTCGCGCCGGGCATCCCGCGCTGGGCTTCGGAGGCCGGTCCGACGCCGGTGGACCCGTAGTACACCAGATCCAGTTCGGGATCGTACGTGATCTGGCCCCAGACGCCGGTCATCCAGCGCTTCTCGAACGGAGCACCGGCCCACGTTTCATCCCCGGGCTGCCCAGGGTGCGGAATCATCTCATTGCGCCACAGCTCACGGCCGGTCTTGGCGTCGTGACCGGTGACGTAACAACCCTCGGCCGAGTACTGGCAGGTGCTGCCCGCTATGACCACGCCACTGGCCACAATAGGTCCGCTGGAGTTGCTGACCAGCGGGGCGCCGCCGCGATTGGTTTTCCACGCCACCTCACCAGTGCGGGCGTCCAGCGAGACCACCTGATTGTCCCAGGACACCATATACACACGGTCGTCGTAGAGTGCGATGCTGCGCTTGCGCTGACCCAGGCCGTTGCGAAACCCGGTGATCTCAGGCGCCTGGTGCCGGTATTCCCAGATGAGGTCGCCGGTGGCCGCGTCAATGGCCTGCACGGTGTCGCCCGGATTCCCGATATACATCACGCCGTTGTAGACCAGCGGAGTGGACTCGTTGGTGCCGGCGTCCATGCTGCGTGACCAGACCAGTTGCAGATTCTTGACGTTGGTCTTGTTGATCTGGTCCAGCGGGCTGTAGCCCCAGGCCTGATAATTGCCGCGATGGATCACCCAGTCGGAAGGCTTGGGAGCCTTAATGGCCTGTTCGGTCAACGGAATGAAGTTCCGCACCACTCCCGGTGGCCTCGGCACGGGCGTCTGGGCATGCCCTAGCGAGGCCAGGCTGGCAAGCAGCGCGGTCATCCGGAAAACTTTCTTCATCGGTTGTTTCATGGCATTCTCCCTTGGTTTTTTCATCCCAGCCGCGGGAAACCCGAAGTCCGTTCCCGCGGCCCGGTCTAGGTCCCTTTATTTTCGCGCCTGCGCCGTAATCGGCGCGCGTTGGACAATCTCGATGCGCGTGCCCCAGGCGTCGGTGACATAGGTGACGCGGTTGCCGCCCGGATTCCCGCGCGGCGGCTCATCGAGCTTGATCCCTTCCGCCTGGATCTTCTTCACAAAGACCCCGAGGTCCTTCACGTCGAAACCGATATGGTCCAGCACGCGCCCCAGCGTCGGCGCCTGCTTGGTGTCGGCCTTGGCGAAGCGGATCTGCACGCCCGGGATATCCACCACCGGCGCGTTATTGCGCGAGCCGATCTTGCCGCCGAAGGTCTTCGCATACCAGGCCTGCGCCTTGGGGATCTCGGACTCCGGCACGGAGAGATGCACGTGCTCATTGCGGATCGCCATGCCTTGCGCCTTGTCCTGCAGGATCTCCATGCGCAAGCCGTCCGGCGTTTCGACAAACGCCTGGTCCAGCCGGCCCTTGCCGCCGGGGAGCACTTTCACGCCCGCGGCTTTCCATTCCGCCACGCGCTTTTGCACATCGTCGACAATGAAGCCGACATGGTTCACCACCGAACCCTGGCTGCCGCCCTCTCCGGCCTTCCCGCTCCTGGCCGACAAATTGACGTAGACGCCGGGGAACATGACCTGCCCGGTGCTGAGTAATTTGCCGCCCATGCCCATAAAGATTTTCTTGTTCGCTTCCACGTCCTTCGACGCCAGATGCAAGTGACCCATGGTCACCCCCGCGGTGTTGAACGGAGCCGGTTGCGCGGCCGCGATGCCTGCCGTCAGCGCCGCAACCAGCAATAAAGCTACGAAATTGATTTTCACGGATGCCTCCTGCTTGTTCTAGATTCAGGTTGAGCTGGATTCCAAGCACGCCCAGCCCGCATCTAAAATATCACGTGCGTGGCCCGAGAGGGTCCCCGTCCACTTCGCGGTAACCCATGGGTGTATACTGCCTGCATGCCGGAAGTAGGTATCAAGGAGAAAACTTAACCATGCGAACGACGCCGAAAGTATTGGGAACGCTGCTGCTGGCGATAGGGATTCTGCCGTTAACGGCGCAGAACAACGCGAGCAACCAGAAGGTTTCTTACTATAGTGCCGAACAAGTGAAGAAAGCGTTCGGAATCGATCCTGCCAGCCCAGGCGGCACCAACGGGGTTCTCGGCGAGCTGCTGGATTCGAAAAAGAACCCGATGTTCAAGGGCGCCTCCAGCTACAAGGTGACGGTGCGCCGCAAGGAACGCAAACAGGATCCTGAATTCCACAGATTCAAAACCCACATCTTCTACGTGCTGGAAGGAAACGCGACGCTGGTTACGGGCGGCAAGATGTCCGGATCATCGGCGGGCGTGGAGGGAGAAGGCACCACGAAATTCAAGGGCGAGACGGTGCTAGGCGGCGAGACCTGGGCGCTGGACAAGGGCAGCATCATCGTAGTGCCCGCCGGCGTCGTGCACTGGTTCAAGGATATCCCCGGCAAACCCTGGCTCGCTTTTAACGTGGAACTGTTCTAGGGTCACGGCGGGATCGGCCAGTCGAATTTGGACGCTTATGAAAACCTGGATTGTAGTTCTGTCTCTCGCTTTGCTGTTCGCGTGGGTCAGCCCGGCGCAAACTCCGCTGACCGTGCCCAACGGCTTGCCCTCCTGGGCGTTTAACATTCCCGATAAAGTCCAGCCCCCCGGCCCGGAGCCCAAGGGCATCGTGCGGGTCCCGGGAAGTCCAATCGAGTATGATGCCGCCAAGATCGCCGGCAATGCCAATCCGCCCGATTGGTTCCCCAATGAACACGGCCCGGCCCCGCGCATCGTGAAGGGCGAAGCCGGCGTGGCGCTGATGGCGTGCGGCTCCTGCCATCTCATGTCCGGGCAAGGGCATCCCGAGGCGGCGGATATCGCGGGCCTCCCCGTCGAATACTTCATACGCCAGATGAACTATTTCAAGAGCGGCGCCCGCAAAGACGACTCGCGCATGGGCCCCATCGCGAAAGCCGTTTCCGATGAGGACGTGCGGCGGTCGGCGGAGTACTATGCGGCGCTCAAGCCCAGCACCTTCGTGAAAGTGATCGAAACCGCCACGCCGCCCAAGACCTACGTCAACACGGCGGGCCGGCACCGCATCCCTGTTCCCGGAGGCGGCACCGAACCGATCGGCAGCCGCATCATTCAAGTTCCGGATGATCCCCTGCGGACGCAGCTTCGCGATCCCCACTCCGGCTATATCGCTTATGTCCCGCCCGGCAGCATCGCCAAAGGGGAGGCGCTGGTGAAGACCGGCGGCTCCGGCAAGACCATTGCATGCGCGATCTGCCACGGCGACGATCTGAAAGGTCTCGGCGAAGTGCCCAGAATCGCCGGCATGCAGCCCGTCTATCTCGCCCGGCAACTCATCTGCTTGCAGAACGGATCGAGCGCCGGCACCGCCGCGGCGCTCATGAAAAAGGTAGTGGCGAAACTTTCTGAAGAGGACATCATCGCGATCTCGGCCTACGTCGGATCGCTTCCGCCGCAGTAGGCCGCGGGTGGCGGTAAGCGAAGCATAAAATAACGACGATCACTCGACGCGGCTGCGAGAAGGGCCTAGCGAGATTGGCGGACGGCCGGACAGCGTTCAGGTAAACTAAACTGACTCATTAAGATGCCGCTCTCTCTCCCGGCGACAAACTCGGCCCGTTCCAAATCCGAACCTTAATCGGCAAAGGAGGCATGGGCGAGGTGTATCGCGCCAAGGACACCAAGCTGAAGCGCGACGTGGCGCTGAAAGTTCTGCCCGACGCCTTTGCGCGCGACCCGGAGCGCATGGCGCGCTTCCAGCGCGAAGCGGAAGTGCTCGCCTCGTTGAACCACGCCAATATCGCTACCATCCACGGAGTCCACGATCACGCGCTGGTCATGGAGTTGGTGGAAGGCAGTTCACCTAAAGGGCCTCTGCCCTTCGACGAGGCCTGGAAGATCGCCTCCCAAATCGCCGCGGCGCTTGAATACGCGCACGACAAGGGCATCATGCATCGCGACCTGAAGCCCGCCAACGTCCTGGTCACGCCGGAGGGTTTGGTCAAACTATTGGATTTCGGCCTGGCGAAGGCGTTCACGAATCAGAGGGAGCCATCGGCGAGCCCGGAGGACTCCCCGACGCTGACGCTCGGCGCGACGGAAGTGGGCGTCGTTCTTGGAACGGCCGCGTATATGGCCCCGGAGCAGGCTCGGGGCAAACAGGTGGACAAACGCGCCGACATCTGGAGCTTCGGCGTGGTGCCGTACGAACTGCTCACCGGCGAACGGCTGTTCAGCGGGGAAGACGCCGCCGAGACTCTGGCCGCCGTCATCCACAAACAGCCGGATCTGGCGAAGGCTCCGCCAGAAGCGCGGCGTCTGCTCGAAGAGTGTTTGCAGAAAGATCCCAAGCTGCGGTTGCGGGACATCGGAGATGCCAAGCGGCTGGTAGGCGAGAATGGGGCCCCCACCGCTCCTTCACAGTCGCGGCTCGGAAACTGGCCGTGGATCGCGGCGGCCCTGTTGGCGGTTGTCGCAGCGCTTGGACTCGCGGGTTGGTACCGCGCGACGCGCCCTCCTGAACTCAAACCGCTGATCCGCCTCAACGCGGAGATCGCGCCCGACACACCGCTGGCAAGGGTCGCCGTCACCAGCAAGGGCGGTAATATGCTGGCTCTTTCCCCCGACGGCGCGCGCCTGGCACTCACGCTGCGCGGCGCGGACAGCAAGGTGCGCCTCCACACCCGCCTGCTGAATCAGAGCCAGGTCACCCCGCTGGCGGGTACCGAGAACGCCCATGGCCCGTTCTTTTCTCCGGCGGGGGATTGGATCGGGTTCTTCGCCTATGGCAAGCTCAAGAAGATTGCGGTGGAAAGCGGCGCGGCGGTCACGCTGTGTGACGCGCCCAGGGGCTATGGTGGAAGCTGGGGCGAAGATGGCAACATCATCGCGGCGCTGAACCAAACCGATGTTCTCTCGCGGGTCCCTTCCGGAGGCGGGATGCCCGTGCCGGTGACCAAGTTCAACTCCGGAGAACTGACCCACCGTTGGCCGCAGGTTCTGCCGGGGAGCCAGGCGGTCTTGTTTACCTGGAACACCCAGGCAGCAGGCGCAGGTCACGACGATGCGAATATCGATGTGATCTCGCTCAAGACCGGCGAACGGAAGACAATTCAGCGCGGAGGCTTTTCCGCCCGCTATCTCGCCGATGCAACCGGCTCGAACGGGACGGTTCACCTCATTTACCTGCACGAGACCACGCTTTTCGCCGTGCCCTTCGACCCCAGTCGCCTGGTCTCGACTGGAACGCCGGTGCCCATTTTGGACGATGTCAGCAGCACCTTGGCAGCGGGCGGGGATTTTGCGTTCGCGGGGGCGCCCTCGGGGCCGGGAACTTTTGTCTACCTCTCCGGGAAGGGATCACAGACGGGGTGGTCGATTTCCTGGGTGGATGGCTCGGGCGGGGCCCCCTTTGGGGCGTCCAAGGCGACACAGCCGCTGCACGCGCCGCCCGGCGTATACAACACGCCGCGCTTCTCGCCCGACGGCAAGCGGCTGGCGTTTTCGATGAGCAACGGCAAGGGCGCAGACATCTGGGTGAAGGATCTGGACCGGGACACGCCGTCGCGGCTGAGTTTCCTGCCGGGCGTGAATCGCTTGCCAGTGTGGACTCCCGACGGGAAGAACATCGTGTTTCAATCCAACAACCCGGCTGCCCCCGGGCTGTACGGGGTCCGCTCGGATGGAGCGGGCGAGGCGAAGCGTCTGACCGAGAGCAAGACTCCAGAGTTTCCATCTTCGTTTTCACCGGACGGCAAGCGCCTGGCTATTCACCAGACCCGGAACGGCGGCAGTTTTGACATTTTCACAATGCCTGTCGAAGTCGATCCCGGGCGGGGAGCTCTCGGGTTCCGGCTCGGGAAAGCGGAGTTGTTCCTGGGAACGCCTTTCAACGAAGTCGACCCAGTGTTTTCGCCTGATGGGCGCTGGCTGGCGTATGCGTCGAGGGAATCGGGTACCGCTGAAGTGTACGTGCGGCCGTTCCCCGGGCCGGGAGGACGCTGGCAGGTTTCGACGGGCGGAGGCAACTTTCCCGCGTGGTCCTGGGGTGCCCCAGGGGCCGGGCGTGAACTGCTTCTTGAGACCCTGGACCAGCACGTGATGGCCGTCAGCTACACGGTGAAGGGCGACTCGTTCGCCGCTGGGAAGCCCCGCGCGTGGACGGAAACTCGTCTGCGGAATACCGGCGTTGTTTCCAATTACGATCTTGCGCCCGACGGCAAGCGGCTTGCGGCGATGGTCGCAGACGATACGAAGGGCGAGAAGCCACTTACGCATCTGACGTTTCTGCTCAACTTTTCCGACGAGCTGCGGCGCAAGGCGCCGTCGGGCAAGTAACGCCTACGCTGCCACTTCCACGTAATCGACCGAAGAGCTTGGTTCGGGGATGGGTTCGCCGATTTCACGCATCGCTTCAAAGTGGTGGACCAACGCTTCCTGGAGGTCATTGCGCGTCGCTTCTTCCGTGTCTCCGGCCGCAACACATCCCGGAACATCCGGCGAGTAGGCCGAGAAGCCGGTGCTGGTCCGCTCGATCACGATAGGGTAACGTTTCCCGTTCATTTCAAGCCTGCCTTCTTGAGTATAGCGTTCAGCGTTCCCGGCGCCAGTTCCTTCCCATCGTTGCCGGGAACGGTGACCAGGCTCGGCCGCGCCGGATGCCTGAAGTGCCGGTGGCTGCCCTTGGACCGCATCTCGACCCAACCATTCTGCTCCAACAGGCGCACGACTTCGCGGACCTTCATCGGCATGCCATCGAATAGTTGGCGCTGCTTGGCCAAAATCTCAAGTGGCTATAATCTCAAGCACCCCCGCGCGCACGCCTCCGGCGGGGAGTATGATTGACGGTGAGTCAATTTCAAGTGTGGAGGGCCCTCCCAATGAAACGCCAGCGTAAATTTGCACCCGGCGCGGGACCCGCCAGCGTGCTGTTCCTGCTCCTCTCGATTTCCGCGTCCGGGCAGACTCCCAACCGCGCGCTGCCACGAACCGCGGACGGCAAACCCAACTTGAACGGGATCTGGCAAGTTCTGAACAGCGCTGCCTGGGATTTGCAGGATCATACGGGAGCGCTCGGAGTGCCTCCGGGACAAGGCGTCGTGGTGGGCGGCCAGATTCCCTACCGCCCCGCGGCGGCCCAGAAGAAGCAGGACAACTTCACCCACCGCGCGACCGATGATCCCGCGGAAACCACCTGCTCCATGCCGGGAGTGCCCAGGGCAACGTATCTGCCTTTTCCGTTCGAGATTATTCAGACCCCGAAATTGATCGCCATTGCCTACGAATTCGCCCACGCCCGGCGCAACGTCTTCACCGATGGGACGCCGCATCCCGATGGCTTCCCGGATTTCTGGATGGGAGATTCCCGCGGCCGCTGGGAAGGCGATACGCTGGTGATCGATGTGACGAATCTGGACGAGCGGACCTGGCTGGATCACGCTGGCAACTTTCACAGCGACGCCTTGCACGTGGTGGAGCGTTACACTATGATCAATCCGGATCACATTATGTATGAAGCCACGCTGGAAGATCCCAAGGTGTTCACCGGGCCGTGGAAAATCGGCATGCCCCTCTATCGGAAGATCGAAAAGAACGTGCGGCTCCTGGAGTACGAATGTGTTTACTATCTCCAGGACCTGAGATATGGAAACGCGAAGCCCGTGGGAGTTCAACCATGAAGAACCGGTTCTTTGGAATGATGGCCGCCGCCACGATCCTGGCGGCCGCCGTAATGACTCCGCTGCCGGCGCGCGCGCAAGCAAAGCCCGCCGCGTCCGCGAAATATACGCCGCCGCGCACCAAGGACGGGCATCCCGACCTGCAAGGAACGTGGGCTCGCGTGGGCGTGGCCATCGCGGAAGCCAACGCGCCCCATTCGGCGTTGAACGACTTCAGTTCCACCGGCCAGCCCTATCCAACGATTTTTAGTACCCAAGTGAACACGGGTCAAAATCGCTCCATTCTGACGAACCGCCCGGCTGGTCTGGTGGACCCAGCCGATCGCATCCTGCCCTGGCGGCCGGAGGCCGACGCCGCCCGGCGCGAGTTCATTAAGCAAATGCTCCCGCCCGCTTCGCTGAAGCACCTGGAAGCTTACGCCCGCTGCGTGCTGCCGGGACCGCTCGAGGCCGACAACCGGGGACCGTACCAAATCATACAGCGTCCCGATTCCTTCGTTCTGCTGTATGAGTACAACCACGTGACGCGGGTGATTTACACCGATGGGCGCCCGCATGTGGGAGCGGGCATCCGCTTGTTCATGGGAGACTCGCTGGGCCACTGGGAGGGCGATACTCTGGTGGTCGACACGACCAACTACAACGACAAGACGTCGTTGGCGCGGACCGTGCCGTATCACAGCGAGGCCCTGCACACCGTGGAACGCTTCACCCGGATGGATCCCACCCTGATCGACTACCAGATCACGATTGAGGATTCAAATCTGTTCACGCGGCCCATCCGCATCGCCGGCGCATTTGTCGCGGCGGCGCCGGGGACCGAGCTCATGGAATTTGCCTGCGCGGAAGGCAGCCAGACGCTGCCCAACGTTTTCGGATTCGGACTGGCGCCCAAGCGCTGACATAAACCCCGCCGGCTAAGGGCGGGCATGGACAAGGAGCTCTCATGCGGACCAAGCTATGCGTGATCGCGGCGATCGGCGGACTGTTTGTGATGGTGTTCCCGGCGGCCTCACACCACTCGTTTGCCGCCGAATTCGACGCCACTAAACCCGTCACCGTGAAGGGAACGGTGAACAAGATGGACTGGGTGAATCCCCATTCCTGGATTTATGTCGACGAAAAAGGCGCGGGTGGCGCGGTGACCACCTGGCGATTTGAAATGGGCCCGCCCAATGCCCTCCTGAGGATGGGCTGGCGCAAGAATTCGATCGAGCCGGGAACGCCGGTTGTGATCGAGGGCTTTCGCGCCAAGAGCGGAGAGGCCGTGGGGAACGCCAAGCAGGTGAAATTGCCCGACGGCCGCGAGTTGTTCTCCGGTGGCTCGGCTCCCGCCAGTCCCCCGGCCGGCAAACAGTGACGGAATGCTTGCTCAGAGTAGCTACTCGTAAAACTGCGGAGCCTTCTTCAGTTTGCCGCTGCCCGTGAAATCGTGCTGAATCCAGAGCTGGGCGCCGGTTTTCTTCACCAGCGCCTCCACGGCCGCCCGCGATATGACCGTTTGCCCGGCGTTGAATTCCGTGGTTGGGACCCGGCTCAGCGTCCGCTCCTCCGGATAGTGATAGAGGTCGCCGCTCAACACCACCGGCCCGGTTTTCGCCAGTTTCAAATACAGCACCTGATGTCCCGGTGAGTGGCCCGGAGCCGCCTTGATGATGACCGTCTTGTCGCCGAAGACATCGTACTCGTCTTTCGAAATGAAGACCGTCTTGCTGTTCCTCAGCGCGCTAAAGCTGGCGGGCTCGGTTCGCGGAGACGGCGGGTCGCCGAACATCACGTCCCGTTCGGCCTTCGGTGTCAGCCACGTCGCGCCCGCGAAAAGATTGGCATTCCCCACGTGATCCCAGTGAAAGTGCGATAGCGCCAGATACTTGATATCGGCCGGGCTGTAACCGATTTCGGTCATTTGCGCGGTCAGCGTTTTGGTCGATTTGGAATTGCGCATCGTGCCCTCGCCGCTCTTGAAACTGCCGTCGGGAATCGCGCCCGCGTCCCAAATCAGGTTTCCCTTCGGATGGGCGATCAGGAAACACGCCATGGACATGGTGGTGGTGGCCACTTCTTCCTTCTTGAGCTGGTAGGCGGAGGTGTCGGTTGCGTACAGCGTTCCGCAATCGAATATGTACAGCCGCGGCGTTTTCGGCGGGCGGGCTTTCGCCGGTTGCGCCATGGCGTCAGGCACGACGGCGGCTAGCAGGACGGTCACGCAAAGAAGTGCTTTCTTCATACAACGGAGCATATCTGGAATAAGGGCTCGGGGCAAGACGCGACAGAATTGCCTGTCGCTAGTATGTGATCTGTCCGGTTGAATTCACACATGAACTGTCCGCTTTGAAAAAGCGGCGGGGGAAGCTAGGGGGTGGACACCCCCATAAGCGTTTACTTAAAGAAAGAACCGTTTTCGCCGCCGCTTAGACTCAGCGAGTCG
>SHUD01000040.1 GCA_009697505.1 Bryobacterales bacterium | reverse complement strand
GGTGGCGAGCCCCGTATTTTAGATCCGTTCCTTGAACCAGCAGGTAATTCTTGCTGCCGTCGGCGACGGTAAATACGAATGCCCGGTCGCCGGACGTATTGAAGATGCGTTGCTGAACAAGATTGAGTTCGATGTCCAGAACCCGCTTCAATTGCTCCGTTCCCAGCGGCCGGAACACGACCACCTTGTCCAGGCGGTTCATGAACTCCGGCGTGAACTTCTTGCGCGCGGCGCCCGCCTGGAAGCCCAGCTTCGGGGTCATCAGCGTCGCCATTTCGGTGGCGCCCAGGTTGCTGGTCATGAAAATCAGCGCGCGGGAGAAATCCACTTTGCGGTTGTCTCCCAGCGTGAGCGTGGCTTTATCCAAAATGCCCAGCAGCAGATTCCACAAAGCGTCCGACGCCTTCTCAATTTCATCGAACAACACAAAACTGAGCTTGCTGGTCTCCGTGTGAAACTGATTCAAAACTTCCTGCGAGAGCAGCGGATGCGTTTCGCGATGTCCCAAATATCCGGGAGGCGAACCGATCAGCTTGGCGATTTCGTGGCTGTGCTGAAACTCCGCGCAATCAATCTTAATGACCGCGCGGGGATTGGCCAGCAAGGCTTCCGCTGTCGCTTCCACGATGCGGGTTTTTCCGAACCCGTGGGCCCCAGGAACAGAAAGTTCCCGATCGGCCGGCCCGGCGCATTCATTCCGGTTAAATGCATCTGATAGATGTTCACGATCTGCTGGATCGCTTCATCTTGTCCGACGATCATACGGTGCAGGCTGTTTTCCAGTGTCGCCGCTTCTTTGCCGGTCGTACCCGGATCCAAAGGGATGTTTACCCGAACCATACTGCTAACCGCCTTTCTTGCACTTCTCGGGGGCCGGATCGACCCCCGTCTCCAAACGTCCTCAGAAAATCCAAGTGCCATTTCTATAGATGCTCCCCAGCCCCGTTTGATTCCATCGTCCTGTGAGCCAAGCGTTCCATGCTTTCTTTACCCGCGCTTCGGCCGTGACGGGCGTACTTCCACCTGACTGACCATGGTTCGTTCGGGCATCTTCAACAGCATCTTCACGATTGCAGCCACGTCCTCGGGATGAACTTTCCACTCCGCTCCAGCCGTTGCCTCGCCACTTCCAAAAGCGGTGGCGACACTGCCGGGCATAACCGTACTTACGCGTACATTGTCATATCGGACGTCGAGCATCATTGCTTCACTCATTCCGTTCAAGCCAAACTTCGAAGCGTTATAGGCGGCTCCGCCGGCAAACGCGTTTTTTCCAGCCAAACTACTAATATTGACGATATAACCGCCCCCGCGAGTTCCAAATCGCGACAGGGCTTCGCGGGAACAATAAAACGCTCCGCTGAGGTTGCTATCCAGCATCTGGTGCCAGTCTTCGATAGAAAGCTCGGATACTTTGGCGAACTTGCCGGATCCTGCGTTGTTGACCAGCACATCGAGCCCGCCGAATTCCCGATCGGCGAACGCGAAAAGTGCGGAAACTGCTTCATGGTCTTTTACATCGGCATCTTTTCCTCGGACTTTACCGGGCCAATAGGCGTTCATCTCTACTACCGCTTGGCTAACTCCTTCCGGGTGTTGGCCGCAAACCACCACCAGCGCGCCTTCCGCAAGCAGCATTTCAGCGATCGCCCGGCCGATGCCGCGAGTTCCGCCGGTGACCAGACAAATCTTGTTTTCCAAGGTGCTCATGTCTTTAAGGATAAAGAGATTCCCGCTACGCTACGTGAGGCGGTCCTGGGACGTAGAATGAAGACGTAGAATGAAAGGGATAGCTTTCCATGGCCGATTCCAGCATCTTCTGGCTACGCGTGGCGGCGTTCCTTTACGCCGTGGGATTGCTGCATTCGCTGCTCTCCATTCTGCGAAAGGCCCACGGTTTCTATGGGATTGCGCTGGGCGCCTTTCGCGTGGGCGTGGTGCTGCACGGCGTGGCGATCATCGAGTTGGCCCGCACGGAGGGCCGGCTGCCGGTGGAGAACTTCTACGGCACCATCAGCCTGTGTGCGTTCCTGTTCGCTTTGGTGTTTCTGTTTGTCGACTGGCGCTACCGTTTCGCTAGTACTTCGGTCGCTCTCTTCCCATTGATCTTCCTGATGACGCTGGTTGCGGGCATGGAACGCCCGGTGGCAGCCTGGCCCGACATGCGTGTGCGCGATGCCTGGCTGATCGTGCACATCATCCTGGTGTTGGCCGGTTACGCGGCACTGTTGTTAACGGCCGTTTCGTCGGTGTTCTACCTGATCCAGGAACGCAGACTGAAACGCAAGAGCAACCAGACGCTGCTCGAAAAGCTGCCGCCGCTGGGGACTCTGGATGAACTCATCAGCAGCTCCATGGGCTTCGGGTTCGTCCTCATCACCCTGGGCGTGATCTTCGGATTGCTGTGGGCGTTCATCGAGCTCGGCACGAAGTGGGTGGGCAATCCCAGCATCACGCTTTCGCTGCTGACTTGGGCCTTGTGCCTGGCGATGATTTTCATGCGCGCCTCGGCGGGCTGGCGCGGGCGCAAAGCCGCGGTGATGGCGCTGGTGGTGCTCAGTAGCGGCGCGCTGACCTGGATCGCGCACACCGGGTTGAGGCCGACTCTCCTTCCATGAAGCTCTTGATCACAGGCCTCAGCCATCACACCGCGCCGGTGGAAGTGCGGGAACGCCTCGCGTTCGCCGAGCAAACTCTGCCCGAAGCGCTCGACCGGTTGCGGCATCGTCCGGGTATGGTCGAAGGCATGATTCTGTCCACGTGCAATCGCGTGGAAGTCGCCGTGACCGCCGAAGAGCAGGGCGATCCCGAGAAATCCATCCAAGAGTTTCTGGAGGAGTCCTCCCGCCTGGAGCCGGGCTGGGTCTCTCCGTACCTGTATCATTACAATGGCTCCAATGCGATACGGCACGTGTTCCGCGTGGCCGCCAGCCTGGATTCTATGGTGGTCGGCGAGCCTCAGATCCTGGGACAGCTCAAGAGCGCGTACGCGGTAGCGAAGCAGCAGGGGGCGCTCAACGGTTTTCTGGATCTGGTGATGACCCGCGCCTTCAACGTCGCCAAACGGGTGCGCACGGAAACCGAGATCGGATCGAGCGCGGTCTCCATAAGCTATGCGGCAGTAGAGCTGGCGCGCGACATCTTCGGATCGCTGGCGGGCAAGCGCGTCCTGTTAGTCGGGGCGGGGAAGATGGCCGAATCGGCCGCCCGCCACCTGCGCCGCGCCGGCGTTTCCGATATCGCTGTGACCAACCGTACGCGCTCCCGCGCCGACGCGTTGGCTGAGGAATTCCGCGGCCGCGTGGTGGACTACGAGGAATTCTTCCACGCTCTGCCGGACGTGGATATCGTCATCGCCTCCAGCGGCGCGCCGCACTACATCATCAACAGCGAACAAATGCGCGGCGTGATTAACCGGCGCCGCAACCGTCCCATGTTCCTGATCGACATCGCCGTCCCGCGCAACATCGAGCCGGATGTGAATAAACTGGAGGGCGTGTTCCTCTACGATATCGACGACCTGGATCGCGTGGTTAAGACCAATATCGAGGGCCGCCGCAACGTCGCCGAACAGGCCGAGGAGATCATCACCGAGGAAGTCGAGCGGATGATGCTGCGCCTGAAGACCCGCGAGGTCACACCCACCATCGTCAGCTTGCAGGAACAGTTGGAGCTGCTGCGCACAGGGGAGATCGAGCGCGTGCGCGGGAAACTGGGACCGCTCACGCCGCAGCAACAGGAAGCCATCGAGGCCCTGACCCGCGGCATCATCAACAAGATCGCGCATGAGCCCATCGCCGAGATGCGGCGCAGAGCCAACGACCCCGAAGGTATCCAGCTCATTCACACGATCAGGAAGTTATTCCGTTTAGGGGAAGGATAGAGCACTTGATCGTCATCGGATCGCGCGGGTCCCAGCTCGCGCTATGGCAGGCCCATCATATTGCGGCGCGGTTACAGGCCCTGGGAGCCGAGACGCGCCTGGAGATCATCAAGACCACCGGCGACAAAATCACCGACGTGCCTCTTGCAGAGGTAGGCGGCAAGGGCCTGTTCACCAAGGAAATTGAAGAAGCGCTGCTGGCAGGGACCATTGACCTCGCCGTGCACAGCTTGAAGGACATGCCGACCGCTTTGCCGGAGGGGTTGACGCTGGCGGCAATCCCGGAGCGTGAAGATCCGCGGGATGCCTGCATCGGGCGGCCGCTGGCGGAACTTTCAGCAGGCAGTAAAATCGGTACCAGTTCACTGCGGCGCGCGGCGCAGTTGCATGCTCTGGGCCGCGGATTCGCAATCGAAACCCTGCGCGGCAATGTCGACACGCGGTTACGCAAACTCGACGAAGGGCAGTACGACGCCATCGTCCTCGCCGCCGCCGGATTGCGGCGCCTGGGCTGGGCCGATCGCATTACCGAACTCATCGATCCCGAGATCATGTGTCCGGCTGTCGGGCAAGGCGCTCTGGCGATTGAAACCCGCGATGACGGTGGCGCGGCGCAGCAGATCGCGCGCGAGCTGAATCATGCGCCCAGCAACACGGCCGTCACGGCGGAGCGTTCCTTGCTTGCCAAGCTCGAAGGCGGATGCCAGGTGCCTATCGGCGCGTACGCGACGGTCGATGGCGCAACGATCCACCTGCGGGCGATTGTCGCGTCACCAGACGGCGCGCGCATCGTGCGCGACCGCGCTTCCGGCACGGACCCCGTAGTTTTGGGAAGGGAATTGGGAGAGCGCTTGCTTGCCGCCGGCGCAAGGGAAATCCTGAACGCATGAAGGTGTACCTGGTCGGAGCCGGGCCGGGCGATCCCGGCCTGATCACCGTGAAGGGGCGTAAAGCCCTGGAACACGCCGACTGCATTTTTTACGATCATCTGGCCAGCGTCCGCCTGCTGGATCTGGCTCCCGCCCAAGCCGAACGCATCTACGTCGGCAAGAAACGTTCCGCACACGAAGTCTCGCAGGAAGAAATCGAAGCCATGATGATCGAGCGCGCGCGCCAGGGCCAGACTGTGGTGCGGCTCAAAGGCGGCGATCCTTTTATCTTCGGACGCGGAGGGGAAGAGATCGAAGCTCTGGCCGCTGCCGGAATTCCCTTCGAGATTGTGCCGGGCGTGACGACACCACTCGGCCTTGCCGCCTACACCGGCGTTCCCTTGACGCACCGCGAGCACACCTCGGCGGTCACGTTCGTTTCAGGACACAACGTCGAGGCCATTGATTGGAGCCGCATCGGCGCCGCCGAAACCATCGTGCTGTTCATGGGCCTGGTGAATTTTCCGGCGATTGCGCGCGAGTTGATCCGGCAGGGACGCTCGCCGCAAACGCCGGCCATGGCAGTGCGTTGGGCCACGCGTCCGGATCAGCAGACCATCGCGGGGACGCTTGAAACCTTGCCGGGGAAGATGGAACAAGCGGGGATGAAGCCGCCGGCGACCATCGTCATCGGAGAGGTGGTCACGCTGCGCGACCGTTTCAATTGGTTCGAAAAGCTGCCGCTGTTTGGGCAGAAGATTATCGTGACGCGGGACCGCCGGCTGTCTCCTCTCTTGGCCGAACCGTTGGAAGCTCTGGGCGCGGAGACGCTGTTCGTACCGGTGATCGAAATCGTCGCGGGTGAGGCGAGTTCACTGGAGCGCGCGATCGCGCAACTCGATTCCTACGACTGGCTGATTTTCACGAGCGTCAACGGAGTGCGGCATTTCGTCGAGGCTCTCGATCGCTCCAATCGCGACCTGCGCGCGCTAAGAGCCAAACTGTGTGCGATCGGCCCGGCTACCCGCGCGGCCATCGAAGCCCTGCATCTGCGTGTGGACGTGATGCCCGAGGAGTATGTCGCCGAGAGTTTAGTCGCCGCGCTGACCGGCGAAGATCTGACAGGCAAGCGCGTCTTGTTGCCGCGTGCCGCCGTGGCGCGCGATTTGGTCCCGATCACTTTGCGCGAACGCGGTGCGGTCGTCGACGTGGTCGAGGCGTATCGCACGCTCATTCCCGCCGACGCGGCAGCGGCGGCCAAAGCCGCGCTCGCGCGCAAACCCGATTGGATCACATTCACGAGTTCCTCGACCTTGAAGAATTTCGTCGAGGTCGCGGGCAGGGAAGCGCTGGAGGGAATTCGCGTGGCCTCCATTGGCCCGGTAACGTCGGCCACCGCCCGCCAACTGGGCCTGACCGTGGACGTGGAAGCCCAGCCGCACACCATCGAAGGGTTGGTCCAGGGGATTGCGAAAGCCGGGAGCGATGAAACGCAAGGTCTACATTGAAACTACGATCGCGGGCTACCTTACCGCACGGCGGAACAGCGACCTCGTAATCGCGGCACACCAGGCACTCACAGTCGAATGGTGGGCCAATCACCGGCACCGGTTCGATCTCTACGTTTCCGATATTGTCTTGTGCGAGGCCGCGCGTGGAGATGAGTCCGCGGCGGCAAAACGTATGGTCGAGCAACAGGATATCGATGTTCTCGGATTGGACGAGCGAGCCCGGGAACTGGCGCGTGTTTTCATTGAAAGGCGCTTGATTCCGGCTACGGCGGTCGAGGACGCATTGCATGTAGCAGTCGCGACGATCGAAGGCATGGACTTTTTGCTGACATGGAATTGCCGTCATATCGCGAACGCCGAAGTTGCCGAGCGGCTTGCGGGCGTTTGTTTGGAGCTCGGCTACCGTATGCCCATCCTTTGCACTCCGGAACAGTTGATGGGAGACTAGAGTCATGAAGGATCCGATTGTCGAGGAAGTTCGCCGCGTTCGTGAAGAGCACGCAGCACAGTTCAACTACGACATTGACGCGATCTTCACCGACTTGAAGCGTCTCCAAGCCGCCAGCCCACGGCCACGAGTGTCGTTTGGCCCTCGCGGGGTCGAGCCACCCGTTGGATCCCCACGACTATTCAATGATCCGCTGCCGAAAAGCAGCGTATAAGTCCTTCATTCGGATCGCTCCACCGTTGCGTGCGGCCATGCATTAACGGATAATCACAAAATGAAAACTGGGTACTGCTTCCTGTTCCTGTGCGCGACACTCTCCGCGCAATGGATCAACATTCCAATTCCTGGAACTCCGCGAACTTCTGACGGGAAACCCAATCTTTCCGCGCCCGCGCCGCGTATGGCAGACGGAAAGCCGGATTTCACGGGTCTGTGGGGCATGAATCCGGGAGGGTATCAGAACAACTATGCCGCGGACTTAAAGCCGGAAGACATCCAGCCGTGGGCCGCCGATTTGGCGAAGCAACGCGCAGCGAACGTGGGCCGGGAGAATCCCAGCAGCACCGGCTGTCTGCCTAAGGGGCCGCATGCCAACACGACGGCGTTTCTGATGGAGAAATTCATTCAAACACCGAGCGTCCTGGTCATGCTTGTAGAAGACATGAACTACCGGCAGATCCATCTCGATGGCCGGCCGCTTCCGAAAGATCCGGATCCGAGCTTCATGGGCTATTGGACGGCTCGCTGGGAAGGGGACACGCTGGCCGCCGAGGGCAACGGATTCAAAGACAGTATCTGGCTGGACATCGGCGGACACCCGGTCACGGACGCTCTGCACATTACCGAGCGTTACCGGCGCCTCGACTTCGGGCACATCGAGATAACAAAGACTATCGATGATCCGAAGGTCTTCAACAAACCGTTTTTGTTTGTGTTCAAGGCCGAACGTGTTCCTGACACCGAAATCCTCGAGTTTGTATGTGCCGAAAATGAAAAGGATCGCCAGCACATGGTGGGAACCGCGGCGGACAGCAAGCCCCCGAAGTAAAGGTGGCGCCCGCGGTTCTAGCACAATACGTGGGCGCTTACGAGTTCGCTTTCCCGGAAAACCCGACTGTGCCGGCGACGTGGAACATCACGATGACCGGCGGCAAATTATATATGGACAACCAAGGAAAGGGCAGAGCGGCACTGGTTCCCGTCGCGGAAACCGTATTCTACAGGGGCACGACCCGGTTCGATTTCTTCAAGGATGGGCAAGGCAAGGTAACGCACTTCACACAGACCTATGTGGAAGGCGACTTGAAGCACACGCGCAAGCCGGATCGCAAATAGGCGTACTCCAGGCAGGAGTACACATCCAGCATGGGCCGCGTCCACGTCTCCTGGGCTTCTATACTTGGAAGCTAGGGAACGATTACCATTGGCAACGCTCATTGATGCAATCAACATAAAACGCAGGACTGTTTTTGAACAAGACAACGCCCCTTTCTATTGCCTGGAGGCGGAGATCAGCACTCCCACGGCTCGCGGTGGCCAGACCCTGGTGCGCCTCAAGGTTCGCAATCTGCTCACCAACGCCGTGCTGGATAAAACCTTCAAGGCAGGTGAGAAGTTCAAAGAGCCGGATTTGCAGTTGGTGCCCGTCAGCTACTTATACAGCGATGGTGACGGTTCTTATTTTCTGGATCAGGAGAGCTTCGAGACGTTGAACCTTCCCACCGAAGTGGTAGGGAATGCACTGGACCTTCTGGTGGAAGGCACACTGATCCAGGCGCGAAAATACAATGGCAATCCCATCGGTCTACAGTTGCCGATTTTTGTGGAGCTGACCGTGACCGAAGCAGAACCCGGTGTACGCGGCGATACGGCAAATGGAAGCGGCTCCAAGGTGGCCAAGCTCGAAACGGGCCTTGAAATCCGTGTCCCGCTCTTTATCAAGCAGGGCGAAAAAGTGAAGATTGCGACGGAGACCCGCGAATTCTCGGGACGAGCTTGAGGGACTGGACACAAGGCCGCAAGCCGGATCGTAAATAGACGCTTCCTATTCTTCGACGATCTGCTGCGCCAGGTAGCGCTCGTAACCCAGCTCCTTGATCTGATGAAGCTGGGCTTCAATCCAATCCAGGTGTCCTTCTTCGTCCTTCAAAATGCGCTCGAACAGCTCGCGGGTGGAGTTGTCGCCGGCTTGGCGAGAGACCTCAATGGCTTTGTTGTACATCTTGACCGCGGATATCTCCAGCTTGCAGTCGCTCTCCAACTGCTCGCGAACGTTCTGGCCCACGTTGATGGTCATGGGCGCGGTCATGATCGGCGTGCCGTCCAGGAACAGAATTCGCTCGATGACGGCTTCCGCGTGCTTCATCTCATCGATGGATTCCTTGCGGACATGGGTCGCGATCTTTTCGTACTTCCAGTTCTCGCACATCTCGGCGTGCAGGAAGTATTGATTGATCGCGGTCAATTCCTCCTTGAGCGCTTCATTCAGGACTTCAATGACTTTGGGGTTACCCTTCATACTCTAGATTGTAACGCCTCCGCGCCGTCACCGGCCGAAAATGTGCCGTATGTCTTTTTCGTTTTCGTTGCAGACGTATTCGAACAGGTCGGCATTGGGATCCAAACGCAGGTCCTGGGTGACGGTCCACGGGCGCGTATACGCTTTTTCATCTTCGATGGTGATCTCGAGCCGCACGTGTCCGTAATCGGTACGTCGGTAACGCTCGGTGACGATCATTGCGTCCGAATGCGGATGGCCCACGTCATCCAGCCAGGTTTTATCGTTGAATCCGGTGGTCTTGACCACCAAGGTATCGCCATCCCAGGCGCCGGTCGAATAGCCCATCCAGGTCGGATTCAAGTCCTTTTGCAGCGTACGGCCGTCCATATAGATCTGGCGGAACACGCCCCTTTCATGGAGGATGACCACCATGGCGGGAGTCTGCACGATTCTGCTGGGAAGACCACCCGCCGCCTGGATACGCGGCACGCCATCGGGAAGGCAGAAGGTGTCCGGGTCGTCGCGGCTACTGTTCGCTCTGCGCTCGTCATATAAGGCCTTGCCCGATGCGGTAAAGGGCACGTCGCCCTTGAATTCCGCCGCCAGGTTGGCGTTGAATTTGGAGTTGGCAAACCACATGCCGGAGAGATCCGGCTTGCCGTCGGCCGCGCGTGGAACAGGACCCTGCGGATTCACTTTGCCGTCCGCGGTGCGCGGCACACCCGGAGCCGCCGGCTTAATCCATTGGGCGCCGGCGTGCGGCGCGACCGTCAGAATGAAGGCGAGTATGAAATGTTTGTGCACAGAAAAAGTATACTCTCATGCCGGGCCGAGCACGACCGAGAGGGGTCATAGCCGCCCTTCCGCTCCGGCCGCGGACGCCGCGAGATTTCGCGCCTACTTACCCACGATGTGCTTTGCGTCACGCTCGTTTTCGTTGCAGGCGTACTCGATCAAATCACCCGTGGGGTCCAGGCGAAGTTGCTGCGTGACAGTCCACGGGCGCGTATATGCCTTCTCGTCTTCGATCGTGATCTCCAGCAGAAGTTGCCCGTAGTCGGGACGCCGGTAGCGTTCGGTCACGATCATGGCTTCCGAATGCGGATGGCCCACGTCATCGAGCCAGGTCTTGTCGTTGAAGCCGGTGGTCTTGACCACCAAAGTATCGCCATCCCACGAGCCGGTCGAATACCCCATCCAGTTCTGATTCACATCCTTTTGCAGCGTGCGGCCGTCCATGTAAATCTGCCGGAACAGCATCTTGGTCTCGTGCAGGATCACGATCATCGCCGGCGTCTGCACGATTCGGCTGGGAAGGGCGCCCGCCGCGGTAGTGCGCGGGACGCCGGCGGGAAGGCAATAGGTTTCCGGGTCGTCGCGGCTGTTATTCCCCCGGCGTTCCTCATAGAGGGCCTTGGCCCACGCGGTCATGGGGACTTCACCCTTGAACTCCGCCGCCAGGTTGGTGTTGAATTTGATTGTCGAGAACCACATGCCGGAAAGATCCGGTTTGCCGTCGGCGGTGCGCGGGGCCGGACCCCGCGGGTCGATCTTGCCGTCCGCCGTGCGCGGCGCGCCCGCGGGTTGCGGCTTAATCCACTGCGCGCGGAGGTGCGGCACGGTCATGAAGAGAAAGGCCACGACTACTGTTTTCGCTTGGCGTCCCATGGGAAAAAGTATACGCCAATCCTGGGGTGTCACCGGGGCCGCTAAAAGACTCTCTGCCCACTCAAGTAGGTTTCTTGAATCTCAATACCGTGCCCGGCAAAGCGGAAGCGTACCAGATCGGCGCGTGAGCCCGGCTGCAAACCGCGCAGGCGTCCGCCGACCCGTCCCACGCGCGCGGGGTTGGTGGTGGCCATGGTGATCGCTTCGGCGAGCGTGAGCCCGGCGCGGGCCATCACATTGGCAATGGCGTGATCCATTCGTAAGCTCGATCCCGCCAAACGTGTGCCACCGCGCAGCACCACGCGGCCGTCGTCTTTCAATTCCACATCGACGCCGCCGAGCACGTAGGGGCCCGGAGGACACATCGCGGGCGCCGCCGCGTCGGTCACCAGCAGGCTTCTTTCAACGCCTTTGGCATGCAGAGCGCGGCTCAGGAATTCATCAGGCAAGTGATGTGGGTCCACGATAAACGACGCGGCAAGTCGAGACGAGTTGAGTTGCTCGGCGATGAACTCCTCGGTGCGAGTCTTGCTGCCCGCGCCGTTGCCCAAGTGCGTCGAGAGCGTCGCACCGGCGGAAACGGCGTCGCGGATCTGCGCGGCGGTCGCGCGCGTGTGGCCAATGGCGGCGACCACGCCGGTCTCGGTGATCCGCTCGATATAGTCGGGCGCGCCTGGCCATTCCGGCGCCAGCGTGACCATGCGTACGTGGTCTTGCGCGGCGTCCTGCCAGCGAAGGAACTCGTCAAAATCGGGAGGACGCACCCATGCGCGGGGATGCGCTCCACGCGGACCGTCTTCGGGCGAAATGTGCGGACCCTCCACGTGGAAGCCTGCCATCGCTTCTCCGTGTGGCAGCGATTCGCGGGCGGCGGCCAGATTGCGCAGCGCCGCCAGCATCTCCGCCGGATCGCCGGTGATCACGGTAGGGAAGAAACGCGTGACGCCGGTCGAGAAGATCGCGTCGATCGCCCGCTGGATTTCGGCGTGCGAAACCGCCGGAGAATTGAAGTCCACTCCAGCGAATCCGTTGACCTGTAGGTCGATGAAGCCCGGCGCGATGAACGTATCACCGGTATCTCCGCCGAGAACAGGATCCACAGACCGGATCACCGAGTCGCACGCAACGGCCACGTTTTCCCTGGTTACTGCGTCGACGCCGCTACACTTCAGCATGAGAATGGTTTATGCACAGTAAACCCACAGAATCACGCACGTAATCCGCTGCAAAGAAGGCAGAAAACAGCTGTTGAAAAGCACGCGGCGCAGCTAGCTTCCGCGCGCCAGACTTTGGTACAAACGATAACAGATTTCTGCGTGGAGCCGGTGAGTGAGTCAGTCTCGGGGGAGGTGGCCGCGAGCTGGTTCCCGCAGGAGTTAACCAGCCGCAACCGTCTGCCCGACCGGCGTTAACCAGCCGTGCGTATCCTTCTTCTTGCCTTCCACCAATTCGAAAAACTCCGCCTGAATCTTTTCCGTGATGGGTCCGCGGCTGCCTTTGCCCACCGGGATGCGGTCGATGGAACGCACCGGCGTGACTTCGGCGGCGGTGCCGCTGAAGAACACTTCGTCGGCGATGTAGAGCATCTCGCGTGGGACAAGTGTCTCCACCAACGGAATGCCTAATTCATGCGCGATCGTAATCACGGTGTCGCGCGTGATACCGGGCAGCACGCTTGCGCCCAGCGGAGGCGTGTGGATCTTGCCGTCGCGCACCACGAAGACGTTTTCGCCGGAGCCTTCGCTGACGTATCCGGACGCATCCAGCGCGATGCCTTCCGAATAGCCGTTGACCGCCGCTTCCATGCGGATCAACTGCGAGTTCATGTAATTCGCGCCCGCCTTGGACATCACCGGCAGCGTGTTCGGTGCCAGACGGGTCCAACTGGAAATGCACACGTCCACGCCTTGCTCCATGGCTTCGGCGCCCAGATACTTGCCCCACTCCCAGCACGCAATATAGGTCTCGATGGGATTATCGGTCGTCGCCAGTACGCCCACGCCGCCGTAGCCTCGGATCACCAGCGGCCGGATATAGCAGGAATCGAGCTTGTTCACGCGGACGACGGCCACCATCGCCGCGCACAGTTCGTCGATGGTATGGGGAATATCCATGCGGTAAATCTTCGCGGAATCGTGCAGACGGCGGGCGTGCTCGCGGATGCGGAAGATCATCGGACCGGCCGGAGTCGCGTAGCAACGGACTCCTTCGAAAACCGAACTGCCGTAGCTGGTTACGTGCGCCAGGACGTGGATTTTGGCGTCATTCCAGTCAATCAGGCGGCCGTTATGCCAGATTTTTTCGGTGGCTTTGATCATGTTCCATTATATAGCGAGGCTCCTCCCCGAAACAGCGCGATTCAGGCGGGCGGCGCAGGTGGCTGGTGGGCCCGCGACGTAACCGATGAGGCCGTTTAGTTTGCCGGTAATTTCGGCGAGGTTCCGATCGGTGCGGCGGCGGAATTCCAAAAGTTCGCCGCGATGTTCCGCGTGCTCACGCAACATAGCGGATTGCCGCTTCTCGATTTGGGCTATCACCACCAGCGTGTCTTGGATGTCTTTGACGGCCTGCTCAATGTTGGTCATCGCCTAGTGAATTGTGTCTCCGCGCTCGAGTTGCATGAGGCGATCTTCGAGCAGGGTGATGCGTTCTTCGTGGGAGCGTAGCATAATGTCGGTCGGTCCGTCCCAGTTGTGGAAGGCGTGGAGGACTTCGGTCTGCATGTCGCGCATGCGCTCGGTGAGGCGTTCTTCGAGGTCGAGAAGGTCTTGTTTAGTGGTAGGCTGATGCGCGTCCGGCATACTTGGCTCCGCTAAAGTAGTGCACTCCGGCTGACCTTACTCTCGCACGGCGGGCGTCTACCATTTCAAACCCGCCTGCCAGTTCACGATCACGGTCAGCGGATTGTCGTTGCCCCCCGCGGCGGGTTCCTGCACCAGGAAGCGCTGGCCGTCGGCGGTGACATCGTAAGGGATACCGCGGTTGGGAGTCGCTGTGGTGGCGAATAACTCGCGAGGCGTATCGATCGCCAATCCGGAAGCGGTCTCGCGCACGCCGGCCGCCATCATCTTGCCTCCCGGCGCCAGGAAAAACAACTCCTTGCCGTCTCCACGCCAAACAGGCGAGGTACCGCTTTGCGCGGAGACCTGCCATTTTCCCTTGGGTGCCGACGGAGCGCCGGGGAAGGTTTGCACGTAAACTTCGCGCTGGAGGGCGCTATGGAGTTCCGATAACAGATATTATGTCTCCTTTACTCTGGGTGGGCCGGTTTGCCTAACTATCGTACTTTGCCACCACGAACCCGCTCTCGACCGCTCTCGCGTTGATGCGGGTCCAGACCACCTGCGCCCGGCCTTTGGACTCAAAGTGAGCAAATTCGACGAACTGTCCAGCGGTGAGCGACGAGCACTCATGCGACATCCGGAAGCTATTGTCACTCACGTCCATCAACCTGCCTTCCACTTGCTGGGCGCGCGGGTTGCTCCAGCGCACCACGACATTGCCTTTACCTGGACGGCGCGGTTCCTGTCGTTGGTCGGCGCGCTGTTCGGCGCCGAATTTGGCCGGCTTGAGAGTAATCGCCGGGTTCATACTCTCGCCATCGCTGCTTCAGGCCGGTAGAGTTTCAGCTTTCGGTTCAAAGTCCGGCGCGAGATCCCCAGCCGCGCGGCGGCGTTCTGCTGATGGCCGTCGGTGGCGGCAAGCGTGTCCAGAATCGCACGCTTTTCCAGTTCCTCCAGATTGCCTCCCGCGGCGATTTGAATTCCGCCGTCAGCCGAATATTCCGCACCGCCACCGAATTCGAGATCACCGGCCGGTATTTCCAGATTCCGGGCCAGTATGGCGGCCTTGGTGACAACGTTCCGCAGCTCGCGTATATTGCCGGGCCACGGCTGCCGTTCGAGCGTTGCGAGCGCCTGGGGAGAAAACCGAAGCTCCGGATCATGCTGCGCCAGGAAATGACGTGCCAGAGGCGCGATGTCCTGTATGTGTTGCCGCAAGGGCGGCACTCTTAACGTGAACTGCGCCAGCCGGTGATACAAATCCCCGCGGAACTTCCCCGCCGCGACGGCCGCTTCCAGGTTTTGATTGGTCGCGGCCACCACGCGGACATCCACGCTCACCTTCTTGACGCCGCCGAGCCGGTAGTACGACACCGAATCCAGCACGCGCAGCAGTTTGACTTGCATGCGTGGCTCGAGCTCGCCGATTTCGTCGAGAAATATCGTGCCCGTGTGCGCCATCTCGAACAATCCGGGCTTAGTGGATTCGGCGCCGCTGAACGCGCCTTTCTCATAGCCGAACAGTTCGCTCTCCAGTAAGTGCTCGGGCAGTGCCGCGCAACTCAGGTCCACCCACGGTTTGTGCGAACGTTGTGAGTAGTGATGGACCGCTCGCGCAATGAGCTCTTTTCCGGAGCCGCTCTCACCCGTAATCAAAACCGCGGCGTGACAGCGCGCCACACGCTCCACCGTGGTCAACAGCGAGCGCATGACTTCGCTTTCGATCACGGCTTCCATGCCGAGAAAAACGTGAGGTTGCGATGTCATGGTCTCGTCAGAACCATTGTGCGTGCCCTCGCTGCGTAGATCCCTCAGCCGAACACCCTAGTACCGATCGAAAACAACCCCTGCATTTGGGACAGTTTGTCGCATGAATGCGCCCCGGCAATGTACCATTTTGTCGTTCGCCACAGCTTGCCGTGCGCTAAGCCATTGAATCGAGGGCTCGCTACGCATGGCACGACGCATGCAAGGTCAGCGGCGTGGACCATGCGCTCCCAACCCGCACCCGCACGTTTGTTGCGCTTACCTCTCTGGTAGGTTTGCTTGCGATTGCAATCGCGCTCATGGAGTGGGAATCGGCTGACATTTTGAAGTTTGCAGCCTTTCTCGCGGTGGCTACGTTTCCGGCGGGCGTCCGGATAAATGTTCCGGGTGTAATGACGCCCCTTCCGCTTACCGGCCTGTTCGTCTTGTTTGGCGTAGCGTAGTTATCGGGCTCTGAGACCATTCTCCTGGGAAGCGTCGTAACGTTGGTGCAATGCTTCTGGAGCGAGTCGGGCCGCCGGCGCTTGGATCAGGCTGCCTTCGGCGTAAGTACGATGTCGCTGGCGGCCGTTGGAGCCACCTGGGTTTATCATACAACGTGGTTGGTTGGGCTCTACCCGATGGAACCGTTTGTGAGGCTGACTGCCGCGACCTTTGCATTTTTCGTTCTGAATACGGTCCCGGTGGCCACCGCGGTTTCCATCACGGAGAAAGTATCCGTCTTCGCTGTCTGGCGCGAATGCTTTTTGCGGTCGCTGCCGTATTACATTCTGGGCGGCGTTCTCGCCCAAATCGCCAGCATGGCCACCCATGCATTGGGCTGGCCCACGGTGCTGCTCACCGGCCCGGTTGTCTATCTGATTTTCCGTTCCTTCCGGATGCATGTGGACCGCCTGGCGAACGAGCGTAAACACATCGAGGATGTTTCCTCCCTCCACCTGCGCACGATTCAAGCGCTGGCCACGGCCATTGAAGCCAAGGATGACACCACTTCGGCGCACCTGGCCCGCGTGCAAGTCTACGCCCGCGAGATCGGCCGCGATCTGGGTCTCACCGCTGTCGAACAGGAAGCGCTGCTGGCCGCTTCGATTCTCCACGACATCAGTAAGCTGGCCGTTCCCGAACACATCATCTCCAAGCCCGGCCTCCTGACTCCGGAAGAATTCGAAAAAATGAAAATCCACCCCATCGTGGGCGCGGAGATTCTGGAACGCGTGCAATTTCCCTATCCCGTGGTTCCCATCGTCCGCGCGCTGCCGCTCGATGAAGCCATGCAGATCCTGCAGAAGGACTCCGGCAAGCACTTCGACCCGCGCGTCGTGGATCTGCTCTCCAAGCGCTACGTCGAGTTGGAAGAAATGGTGAGAACGCAACAACTACCCGAAGGACCCGCCAAGCTGTCCAAAGACATCAAGATCCAGCGCGGTCTGGAGCCTGCCGCCGGATTTGAGGCCGTGGCGCCAGCGGCTCTCGCTGCCGCCAAGGCGGATGCCATCGACTACGTGGATTCGATCGCCTCCGCGCGGCAGGAAGTGCAGTCGTTGTTTGAGATCTCCAAGGAGTTGGGCTCGTCCCTCAGCCTGAGTGAGACGCTTTCGGTGTTGGGCGTGCGGCTGCGTGGCGTTGTGCCGCATCACTCTTTGGTGATCTGGGTGAACCGCGAAGGAACGCTGCATTCCGAGTACGCCGCCGGCGACGACTACCGGTTGTTTTCGTCGCTGGCCATTCCGGTCGGCCAGGGCCTCTCCGGTTGGGTGGCGGAAAATCGCAAGTCGATTCTGAACGGCAACCCGTCGGTGGAGACCGGTTACTTGAGCGATCCCACGAAGTTTTCCACTTTGCGTTCGGCGATCGCCGTGCCGCTGGAAGGTCTTAATGGCGTGGTGGGCGTTCTCGCGCTCTATAGCGCCGACCGCGACGCTTTCACCAAGGATCATCTGCGGGTCCTGCTGGCCATCAATTCCAAGATCGGCCTGTCGATTGAGAACGCCCTGCGCTTCCAGCAGGCCGAGGCGTCGGCCACCAACGATGCGCTCACCGGACTGCCGAACGCGCGCACGTTGTTCCTGCAATTGGATGCCGAATTGTCGCGCAGCCGGCGCACGAATCAACCGGTGGCCGTGCTGGCTCTCGATCTCGACAACTTTAAAAATGTCAACCAGCACCATGGGCAAATCGAAGGCAATCGCGTGCTGCGCGCGGTGGCCACCGCGCTCAAGTCCATGTGCCGTGAATACGACGTGGTGGCCCGCATGGGCGGCGATGAATTCGTGATGGTGATGTCGGGTCCGCGCCCCGGCGAACTGGTTTCCAAAGTTGAGCACCTGCGGAGTGTCATCACACAGGCCTGCCGCGAGGTCCTCATGGGTGAGCTGTTGACCGTCAGCATGGGCTCGGCCCACTTCCCCGCGGACGGCAATGACGCCGAGGCGCTGCTTGCCGCCGCCGACAAACGCATGTACGAGGAAAAGGTCGTGCAGCGTAGCCGCGCGGCCGCTCCGCGAACTTCCTTTGCGGCGCGCGAAGCAAACCGGCAGAGTGTCTTGGTGGCCTAGCCTGCATTTCTCACAACGTCCCAAGGTAGATCTGAAAGAGCCATACCGGGGCCCAGCGTGGAGCGGGCTTTAGCCTGCAACGGAGGCTTCAGCCTCCGCAGCGGTATCACCACACTTCGAACCGGGGACTCAAGTCCCCGTCGCAGGCTAAAGCCCGCTCCACGCTGGGATCTGCTCCTCCGTAAGCAATCTCGTGTGAGAAATACAGGTTAGGAACGTGGGTAGTGGGGCAATCAAAGGATTTTCAGATAATGGCGAATGGGCGTTTCTCGAAGGAAGCCCTACAGGAGTGCCAGTGAAAGAACTAACTGTCTCCGATCCTCCAACCGATGGGCCACCAATGCCTCCTGGGTTAAAGGGGAAGGTAGGAACGCCGCCCCCATCTCCGTTTCCGCTTGGCCTTACGCTGGGTGCCTCGGCAATGCGCCAAGACGTATTTTCCCTTGTAGAGGGGCCGGTCACGATTCAATGGCCAGCGGCATTGAGCGGAGCCAGCTTCGAGGATCTTTCGGCTTGGCTCGATATTCTGAAGCGTAAGATTGGGCGGTCAGTTGAACCAAATCACGGACCCGAAGAATCGGACATAGATGAAGCGCACCCGGCAAATCCAGTATTTCAAGCGCAGCCTGCGGGGATGGGATGCTCCCCGGATTGTGCATGATTTCAGATGGGAAGACCCGGACATTGTGATTCTTGATGCCGAAGGAAAGGAAATCGAGAGAGTGCGAGTTGGAGCGGGCGAAGAATATCAAGGATGGCTCGGCGGAACCGTATGGATTCCAGAAGATCCATCTCCCCGCTAAAGCACCACTACCGGAACGTGGACTCTCCCGTCCCCTCTCCCCAATACTGGTAGACTACTTCGTTCATGAGTTCCTCTTCCGGACTGCCGGAGCGGACGCGGCGGCGCGTCGACCGGCGTCTGATGCCGTTCATCTTCCTGCTGTTCACCGTGTCGTATCTCGACCGCGTGAACGTAGGCTCGGCCGCGCTCCAGATGAGCCGCGAGCTGGGCTTTACCGATTCCGTGTTCGGGTTCGGCGGCGGAATCTTCTTCCTCGGCTACATCCTGCTGGAAATCCCCGGTGGAATCCTGGCGGAGGTGTGGAGCGCCCGCAAGTGGATCGCGCGTATTCTACTTACCTGGGGCGTCATCTCTTCACTGACCGGTTTCGTGCAAACCGCGCATCAGTTCTATTGGATCCGCTTTCTGCTGGGAGTGGCCGAGGCGGGTTTCGTTCCCGCGATTCTGGTGTACCTGAGTCACTGGTACCGGGCGGAGGATCGCGGCAAAGCCATCGCCATCTTTTTTACAGCGATTCCGGCATCGCAGGTGATCGGCGGACCAATCGCTTCCCTGCTCCTGCGCATTCACTGGCTGGGGCTCTCCGGCTGGCGCTGGCTGCTGATTTTGGAAGGCATTCCCGCGCTGATTCTCGGCGTCATCACGCTCTACTATCTGACCGAGCGCCCGCAAGACGCCAAGTGGCTTCCCGCCGAGGAGCGTGACTGGCTGGTGGGGGAACTCGCCAAGGAACGCGCCGAGCGCCGCGGCCATGACTCCATCGCGAGGGCGCTGGTGAACCCGCACGTACTGCTGCTGTGCGCTGTTCTCTTTCTCGGCCTGAATGCGAACTATGGCGTGAGCCTGTGGCTTCCGCAGATGATGCAGCGCGTCTCGCATTACGATGTGTCGACCGTGAGCTTGATCGCATCGATCCCGTCGTTCATGGCGCTGCCGTTCATGCTGTTGAACGGCTGGCATTCCGACCACACCGGCGAGCGCATCTGGCACACGTGTCTTCCGCGCCTGCTTTCCGCGCTGTCGCTGCTCGCGTGTTTCTTTACGCTCGACAATACCTGGGGGAGCGTGTTTCTGTTGTCGCTCGCCACCATCGGCTTCTACTGCGCGCATCCCGGATTCTGGCCCTTGCCGAATATGCTGCTGGGCCGCACGGCCGCGGCGGCCAGCCTGGGACTGATAAATTCCTTCGGCAGCCTGGGAGGCTTTGCCGGATCCTACATGCTCGGGCGGCTCAACGACCGCAGCGGCGGCCTCGGCGCGGGACTGCTGTACGTTGCGGCCTGTTCGTTCGCGTCAGGACTGCTGGTGCTCCTGCTGCGGGGCGCGGTGAAGAAAACGGTTACTTCATCTCTTGTATCTCGCGCAGATAGCGCGTCAGATTGTTGATCCGCACGCGGCCCAGGTCCACGTCGTGCGTGACCTTGGAAAATATGGGACGGCAACCCGGAACGCTCGTCCGTGGATCAAGTCGCCAAGCACGCGGCAGAGGCCGCCTGTGAGCCGGCCCAGCGCAATCTCAGCGAAATCCCCATCAAAGTTCTGGACCAAGGCTCGTGCTCGAAGCGGCGACGGCGGGGCGCGTGCGCCAGATATTCGTGGCGGAAGACGCTCAACCAGCGGATATTGACCTTCTGAATCAGGCCGCGGTGGAGGGCCTGCGTACCGGTGCGGAGCTTTTCAGTTTCGCGGGAGCGGAGATGCCCGGCTTCGGGCCTATCGTCGCTGTACTTCGCTATTGACTCTTCTCCTTGTCTTCGCTATTATAGCTTAGCGAAGAAATAGCGAATACGGAGATTCTCCCATGTCCTCTCGTATACATGTCGGAACGGCTGGTTGGTCCTACCCGCATTGGTGTGGGGTGGTTTACCCAAAGACTTACCCTTTGGGCTTTCACCCCCTCGAATTTTTGGCGGAACGATTCAGTGTGGTCGAGATTAATAGTTCGTTTTATCAGTCTCTTAAACCAGAAGTAGTAAAGTTGTGGATTAGAAAAGTTCAGGGCCATCCGGATTTCCGGTTCACGGCGAAACTGCATCAGCGTTTTACTCATGGCCGGGTGCTTGAGAACGCGGAAGTGGCCGCGTTCAAAGAAGGGTTGTGGCCGCTTCTGCGCGGCCAGAAACTTGGCGCTGTGCTCATGCAATTCCCCTGGGCGTTTCGCTTTACGCCTGAGAATCGCGAATTCCTCATCCGGCTGCGGCGCGCGTTCCATGAGTTCCCTCTGGTCGCCGAGATGCGCCACAGCAGTTGGCTGGCCGAGGACGCCATCGGAACGTTTCTGGATTACCGCATCGGCTTCTGTAATATCGACCAGCCGGCCTACACCAGCGCCATGCCGCCCACGGCCTATCTGACCAGCGGAGTGGGCTACGTTCGCCTGCACGGGAGGAATCCACAGAACTCGCTGGGGGCGTTCGACCGGCAATCCCCCGTCCGCCTGCGCCAGCACGACTACCTATATACGGAAGCTGAGTTGGAAGAGTGGAAGAAGCGGATTGATCGAGTGAGCCGCCACGCGGATTCCACGTTTGTCATTTTCAACAACGACGCGGGCGGCAAGAGCGTCGTGAACGCCCTGCAGATGCAAGCGCTGACTTCGGGTCACACCATCGCCGCGCCGAAGGAACTACGCCGCCGTTTTCCCATGGAGCTCGAACACTTTGGAAGCCTACACTACCAGCAGCAGACCCTCTTCCCGGCTGCCTGAAGAAGCCGCTAGAATCAGATGAAAGAGTTGTAACCTTTCTGACTCACAGCCATCGGGAGTATTATGCGACGACTTCTAGCGGGTGTCTTTTTCCTTTGTACCGGTTCGGCTTGGGCCCAGTCCGGCGAATTGTGGTTCAGCGCGGGTTCGTCGCTGCTGTCGAACACGGGGCTCGGAACCACTTCCGCAACGGGCACCAAGAACGATTTCAAACTCGATAGCGGATTTAAGTTCGCCTTGCGTTTCGGCTTCAACACGAGCGACTATATGGGCCATGAAATGCAGTACGCCTATAGCCGCACGCATCTCATTTCGGGCGGAGTCAGCACCGGCGGCATGGCCATTCACCAGGGCGGCTACAATTTCCTCGTCTACGCGATGAAGAATGGATCGCGGATCCGTCCCTTCGGCACCGGCGGCGTGCACTTTGCCAACTATGTGCCGCCCGGCGCTTCGGCCAGCTACGGCCAGGGCAGCACCAAATTTGGCGTCAACTACGGCGGTGGAGTGAAGGTGAGGATTACCGACACTTTGGCGCTACGCTTCGACCTGCGGCGTTATGAGACGCCCAAGCCGAGTTTCGGACTCCAGAAGCGCGAGGGCTGGCTGCACCAGACCGAAGTTTCCGCCGGCGCCGGATTTGTGTTCTAACGGGCGGCCGGTTCGTCGCCCACCACCAGTACCGGCGCCGCTACGTGATGGCGCACGGCATTGATGGTGTTGCCGAAGATCAGATCTTTGAGTCCGCGGTGGCCGTGCGCTCCCATGACGATCAGATCCGGCTGAATCTCGCGGGCCTTGCGCACGATCACGCTGCGCGGGCTGCGCCCATGCTCGATCGTCAACTCCGCGCTGATACCGGAATCGGTGAGAGACTGGACGATCCCCTGGAAGTACTCTTCGCCCTCGCGAATCTCCTCGGTGGACGAAAGCGCCCCGAACAACTGGCTGGTGGCCCCCTCTTCGACGTGCAGCAAGTGCAGTGAAGCGCCATGCAATCGCGCCATCGCCGCTGCGTGCGCGATCGCGGCACGGTCACGGAAGGAGTGGTCGAGCGGCACCAGGATCTTGCGATACACAGGTACCGGCAGACCGGAGGCGACTACGGCTCCGCTCTTACGCAGCTCGCGCACCGGGACCGCGGTCGGCACCAGCGTGATTCTGGCCAGCAAGGTGAGGATAGCCAAGACCGGTGCTCCACCAACCACGGCGTGCCAGGGCGTTTCCAGCATCCACTGCCCGATGGTTTCGACGACCAGCCAGAGGTTCAGCCCCACGATCACGACAGCCGAACTCCAGGCCAGAATCCGCACCCAGGGGCGGTTGGCGAACTCCCCCATGCGGCGGCGGTCATCGGTAAAGCGGATGAGCGGAATCACAGCGAACGGCAACTGCATGCTGAGAATCACCTGGCTCAAAATCAAAAGCTTGAAGGTTCCCTGGTCGCCTAAGTAATAAATGGTCACCACGGCGGGAATAATGGCCAGGGTGCGGGTGACCAGGCGCCGCAACCAGGGCTGCATACGGAGATCCAAAAAACCCTCCATCACGATTTGACCCGCGAAGGTGCCGGTAAGCGTGGAAGACTGGCCGCTGGCCAGCAAAGCCACCGCGAACAGAACACTGCCGATGGCGCTTCCCAGAAGCGGCGACAACATCAGGTGCGCCTGCTCAATCTGCGTCACCACAATTCCCTGTTTGAAGAAAACCGCCGCCGCGACCACCAGGATGGCGGCGTTTACGATGAGCGCGCCATTCAACGCCAGGATCGAGTCAAACAAGTTGTAGCGGCAGGCTTCGCGGCGTTCCGCGACAGTGCGCCCCAGGCGGCGGGTCTGCACCAGCGCGGAGTGCAGGTACAGATTGTGAGGCATCACGGTGGCGCCCAGAATCCCGATGGCGACGTACAAGCTCTCCCGGTTCATGCGCGGGACCAGACCGGAGACAATCTCGCTCACCACCGGTTTGGCCAGAAACAGTTCCGCCAGAAAACATCCCGTCACAACGGCAATCAGGCTCAGGATCACCGCTTCGATCAAACGGATTCCAAAGCGCGATAGCCACAGCACGAGGAGCGTATCGGCGGCAGTGACCAGCACGCCCGCAATCAGCGGAATCCCAAATAATAACCGCAGCGCAATCGCCGCGCCCAGCACTTCCGCCAGGTCGCACGCCGCGATGGCGACTTCGCACAGCAGCCACAAGGCACGGCCCACGTGACGCGAGTAAGATTCCCGGCAGGCTTGCGCGAGATCGCGTCCGGCCACGATTCCCAGCCGCGCCGACAACGTCTGCAAGAGAATCGCCATGGCGTTCGACAGAACCAGGACCCACAGCAACTGATAACCGAAGCGCGCCCCGCCTTCCAGGTCGGTGGCCCAGTTGCCCGGGTCCATGTAACCGACGCTGACCAGGTACGCCGGGCCGCCGAAGGCCAGCATGCGGCGCAGAACCGTGGATTTCGCCGTGGATACGCTACCGTGAACTTCCGGGAGCGAAGGGGCCGCTGGCAGCTCTGCTTTCATGCGGGAATTAACTTTAGCTTACACGAGGCCCAAAGGGCGGAGGACAGCGATGACGATGCTTCCCCTCCTTGTGGGTGATGTGGTCCTCCGCACGCGCCATGACACGGGCACGATCTGCTTCCCAGCCCTTAGGATAGGTAACCACTATGCGACAAGACGCGAATTATTCTCTTCTGGTCGAGGGTCTGACAAGAGGCCGTATTACCTCAGCGGCAGGTACTTTTCGTAGTGCGTCCGGTAACCGAGCAGTCGCGCCGCCGGACGAATGAGGAAGTACAAGGCCTGTTGCGCCGGGATTGGGGCGCTGGCGAGCCACACGTCGTATTCCGGGCCGAAGCGCGACATTTGAAGCAGCGCTTTGGGTGGCCGATGGTTCGCAGGTGACTCGTCGAAGAAGCCATATGCCTGTTTGAGAAACACCGAAAACCGTTCGGGCATCGCATACTCGGGCTCCAAGGGAGCTCTGACGATAACCGGGGAACCGGTCTCGTTAAACGTCCTGTGCGGAATTCCGGGCGGCACCAAAAGCGTTTCACTGGCGCGCACCACTCGTTTCTGCCCTTGGAACATGACACTCAGCGTGCCCTCAGCCACAACAAAGTATTCGGCAAATGACGTGTGAATATGCGCGGGCGGTCCAGGGGCATGTGGTTCCAGTTCGAGTGTCACCCAAAATAGACCGTCCTCGCGCTTGAGCACGGTCTGCCGAAACCCCTCGGACTTGCTGAAAAACGGATCGCCCGGAGCCGGGTAGTATTTTGCCGCGGGTTCGCCGAGATTGCCCGGAACGTCGTTGAAAGTTAGCGACTCTCGACCCTGATAGATTACACGGCGACGACTCCCTTCGCAAGCGATTTCTGCGAAGCAGCGGTGGCCATCGAAGACAGCAGCAAGGGAATCTGGCGGAAGCCGATGACTTTG
>SHUD01000039.1 GCA_009697505.1 Bryobacterales bacterium | reverse complement strand
AACTCTGTACGGCGATACTACCAGCAAACGGCATAGTAAAAACGCTCGCGGATTGGCCAAACATCGCTAAACGACTCGCTGAGTCTAAGCGGCGGCGAAAACGGTTCTTTCTTTAAGTAAACGCTTATGGGGGTAGCTCCCCGGAGACGACGGCATAACTGATTCCGCCCAAGGGGCAGGCTCCACTGGATCGCGTTTCCAGCGGCGGTGGGGAGTAACCTTTGCGCAATACGGCCCACGGCAATTCCTGGGTGACGAATTCGATATCCGCCGCGTGCAACGGAGGTAGTACGAGGAGGAGACTGAGTACTATTAACACGCAGGCCATTAAGGTGGACTTGGATTCTTCCGATAGATCCATGGAGCAACTCGCCGAAATAGTGGCGGGCAAAGCCAAACTCTCTTATAAGGAATCTCCCGTGAGCGCAGTCATTGACCCCATCGAAACCAGCAAGATGCATACCACTGACAGCGGGATTATTCCTCCTGTTCCCGAATCGCCGGAAGAGTTGGGAGTCCAACCAGCACTTCTGGAACAACTTCTCGTCAAGTTTCTCTACTTCCGGGGTGAGTTGTTGGGCCGTGAACTCGCCAATTTGATGGGAGTGACCTTCAGTCTGATTGATGACCTGCTGGAAACGCTAAAGCGCCAGCATTACGTTGGCGTGAAGAAATCTTTGGGCATGGGCAATATGTCCGGCATCTTCGTACTCACCGAGGCCGGCCGCAATCTGGCTCGCGAATACCTGATGAATAATCAGTATGCCGGGCCGATTCCGGTACCGCTGTATCAATACGCGGAAGTCGTCCGGTGCCAAAGGCTGCGCGACAATTGGCTGAGCCCGTCGCTGCTCGTCGAAGCGTTCCGGCATTTGGTTGTCGAAGCGGACGTTCTGGCCCAAATCGGACCGGCAGTGAACGCCAGCAAGTCATTTCTCATTTACGGCAAACCCGGCAACGGCAAGACCGCGCTGGCGGAATCGCTGTTCCGCGTGGAAACCGAACCCATCTTCATGCCCTATGCGCTGGAGTGCCAAGGAAACATAATTCAGTTGTACGACCCCATTTATCACCAGAAAGTGGAAGACGAGACAACGCAGCTATCCGCGCTTTCCACCGATCTGCCTTGGGATGGACGTTGGTTCAAATGCAGGCGCCCCTTCATCATCACCGGCGGCGAATTAACGCTGGAAATGCTGGACCTCAGCTACAATCCGCATTCCAAGATCTACGACGCGCCGTTCCAGCTCAAGGCCAACAACGGCATCTACCTCATCGACGACTTTGGACGCCAGATGGTGACGCCCGCCGAAGTTCTGAATCGCTGGATCGTTCCCATGGAGCGGCACATCGATTACCTGAGCTTCCACGCGGGCGGCAAGATGACTGTGCCCTTCGAAGCGTTCCTGATTTTTTCCACCAACCTCAAGCCGGATCAATTGGGCGATGAGGCATTCCTGCGCCGCATTCAATACAAGATGTTCCTGCGCAGCCCGAAGCAGGGGGAATTCTCCGAAATCTTCGAGCGTTTCGCCGCCGCAAAGAGGTTGGAATGCACGCCGGAGATAACCGAGGCGTTCATCCAGAAGCACTATATTCACGGGGGTCAGCCGTTCCGGCGATGCCATCCCCGCGACGTGCTGATGCACGCCATCGACATCATCAATTTTGAAAGCTTGCCCCGAGTCTTAACCGAGGACGTTCTCGACCGCGCTTTCATCAGCTGTTTCGTGGAAGACGTGGACGTCGATAATTAGGCCGGCAGCCACGTCAGCCTTCGCCGTTCTGTTGCTCCTGCTACCCTTTGGATTAGAATCCGAAGTACGAACGCAAAGGAGCATGACATGCCTGCCCTGACTCGCCGTGACTTTTCTACCTTGGCTGTTGTCGCCGGGGCCGCCGCCGGCCGTTTGAGCGCCGCTGGGATCCGCAACACCGCCAGCATCGATGACACGCTGCGCGGCGGTATCGAGCGCAGAAAGATCCCCGCGGTAACGGCGATGGTCGCCACCTCGGATGCGATCCTCTATCAGGGAGCATTCGGCAAACGCGACGCGTCGCCGGGCGTTCCCGTGAAGCTGGATTCCATCTTCGCCATCGCGTCCATGACCAAGGCGGTTACCTCAACGGCTGCCTTGCAGTTGGTCGACCAAGGCAAGGTCAAGCTCGATGAGCCGGCGTCGCGGCATCTCCCGGAATTGAAATCGCTGCAAGTATTCGAGGGCGTGGATTCCGCCGGCAAGCCCATCCTGCGGCCCGCGCGCAAGCCCGTCACGCTGCGCCATCTGCTGACGCATACCTCCGGGTTCTGCTATGACACTTGGAGCCAGGAAATGCAGGACTGGATCAAGGCCGGCGGTGCGCCTCCCATGGGTGTCGCGCCCAACGTGCCTCTGATATTCGAACCGGGCACGCGCTGGCAATACGGCTACGGCCTGGATTGGAGCGGAAAGCTGGTGGAGAACGTCAGCGGCTTGACGCTGGAGCAGTATTTCCAAAAGAACATCTGCGAGCCGCTGGGAATGAAGGACACGTCGTTTGTTCCGAAGCCGGAAAATCTGGAGCGCACGGTCAGCCGCTATGATTACCGGCCGGACGGATCCTTCAAAGAGCAGCCTCGCGATTTTCCTCCGGTGGCTTACAACGGCGGCGGCGGCCTGAATTCGACGGTGGGCGATTACATCAAGTTCACGCAGATGATACTGCGCAATGGCCGCGGCGCCGACGGCAAGCAGATCCTGCGCCCTGGTACGGTCAAGCAGATGTCGTCGAACCAGATCGGTAATCTGGGCGCCGGGAAGCTGAAGACCATGAACCCGGGCCGGTCGAGCGAAGTCAATATTCATCCCGGCGCGATCGACAAGTGGGGTCTCGGTTTCCTGATCAACACCACGGCATACCAGGGTGGCCGCGCGGCGGGGAGTCTGGCGTGGGCCGGCATCTGGAACACGTTTTATTGGATCGATCCCAAGAGCGGAATTTCCGCCGTGATCATGATGCAGTTCCTGCCGTTTGTGCATACCGAAGCGGTCGGGATGCTGGGCGATTTTGAGAAAGCAGTCTACGCCCAGATGAGCAGCTAGAAGATGAGCCCGTAGACGGTAAACGCGCAGGGTGGGTCAGAGATGAATCTTCGGGATTGGTTCGATTCGAGCTTTTCCGGCCGGGGCAAAGCGATCGGTCTGGAGTGGGATGGCGCGGAGTACACATTTGGAGAAGTAGACGCGCGCGGCAATCGCATGGCGCGGGCGCTGGCGGCGCGCGGTCTGGTAAAAGGCGACCGCGTTTGCGTGTATCTGGCCAATTCGATCGAGATGATCGATCTGTACTTGGCCTGCGTCAAGTCCGGATTGATCTTCGTACCCATCAACATCCTGTACCGCGATCGGGAAATGTCGCATATCCTGGGCGACGCCGATCCGAAGCTGCTGGTAACAGCCGCTGACTTTCCCGCGTTGCTCGCGGCAGCCGCGACGCAATCGGGTGAACGGTTGCCGGATTGCGGGCTCTGCGCGAACGATCCCGCGGCGTTGGTCTACACCTCGGGCACCACCGGCGTTTCCAAGGGCGCGATCCTGACGCACCACAACTTCGCGGTCAATGGCAAGAACCTGGTGGAGAGCTGGCGGATCACCGCCGCTGACCGCCTGTTGCTGGCTCCGCCCTTGTTCCACGTGCATGCGCTGGGCAACGGTTTGCACGGCTGGCTGCTGGCGGGCTGCCGCATGCGCTTGCTGGAACGCTTCGATCACACGACGGTGCTGGCGCAATTTCAGGATTTCCAGCCCACGCTGTTTTTCGGCGTGCCGGCGATGTATGTTCGGCTGCTGGACACGCCTCCGGAAGCCGCGCGCGAGATAGGCCGAACGATGCGTTTGTTCGTGTGCGGCTCGGCGCCTCTGCCCGCGCAGGTCCTGGAAGAATTCCGCGACCTGTTCGGCCACACGATTCTGGAGCGCTATGGCATGACGGAAACGCTCATGAACATTTCAAATCCCTACGAAGGCGAGCGCCGTCCGGGCAGCGTGGGGCTGCCGTTGCCCGGTGTGGTGGTGAAGATCGTCGGTCCGGATGGCAACGAAGTCACCGCCGGTGAAACCGGAGAGTTGTGGTTGCAGGGCCCGAACGTCTTCCCGGGTTACTGGAGAAGGGAAGACGCCAGCCAAGCGGCATTTGTAGACGGATGGTTCAAGACCGGCGACATCGGCTCGCGCTCCGCCGACGGCTATTACACGCTGAGCGGGCGCAAGAGCGATCTCATCATCTCCGGCGGCTTCAACATCTACCCGCGCGAGATCGAAGAGTTTTTGATGGAGCAGCCGGAAATCGTGGAAGCCGCCGTGATCGCGGAAGCTGACCGCGTGCGCGGCGAGATCCCGGTCGCCTATATCGTCTGGCGCGAAGGGGCTGTTCCGGCGGAGATCGAGTCGCGCTGCCGCGAGAAATTGGCATCCTTCAAGATCCCGCGGCGTTTTGAATCCATCGAAAAGTTACCGCGCAATGCGCTCGGCAAAGTGCAGAAGCACTTGTTATGTCCCGTGTCCTGATGGTGACCGCGGAAGCCACGCCCTTCGTCAAGACGGGCGGGTTGGCCGATGTCCTAGGAGCCTTGCCTCCCGCGCTCGCCGGCATCGGGGAGGAAGTCTGCGTGGTGATGCCGCGCTATGGTTCGACCAGCCTGCGCGGCGAAGAGCGCATTTTACATGAGCTGCCGCTCACGGTGGGCCCGCACACCTTCACCGCGGCGATCGACGAGGTCCAGCGCGAAGGCGTGCGCTATCTGTTTGTCGACTGCCCGCTGCTCTATGGCCGCGGCGGAGTGTACAACGAAGGGGGTGTCGATTATCCCGACAATCACCTTCGTTTCGCCGCGCTGAATCAGGCAGCGCTTGAAATCGCGCGGAGCATCTTCACTCCCGATATCTTTCACGCGCACGACTGGCCCGCGGGCCTGCTCGCGCCGTATCTGCGCGAAACCCGGGCCGCGGATTCGTCACTGCAATCCGCCAAGTGCGTGATGACCATTCACAACCTCGGCTACCAGGGCCTATTTCCCAGGTCGCAGTTGGGCGATATCGGACTAAGCCGGCTGTTCCATCCGGAGGGGCTGGAATTCTGGGGACAGATCAATTATTTGAAAGCGGGCATCGTGTGGTCAGACGCCGTGACCACCGTGAGTCCGGCCTACGCGCAGGAGATTCAAACTCCCGAATATGGCTTCGGGCTGGATGGCGTGCTGCGTGCGCGCGCGGCCAAAATCACCGGCATTCTGAACGGCGCCGATTATGCCGAGTGGAATCCGGAACACGATCCGCACCTCCGCCGTCGCTATTCAGCCCGCAATCTCTCCGGCAAGCGCTTTGCCAAGCAGGCGTTGCTCAAGGAACTCGGGCTTCCGTTAAACCTCAAGCGCCCGTTGATCGGCATCGTCTCCCGGTTCGCCGATCAGAAGGGCTTCGACCTGGTTGCGGAAGTGGCTGACCAACTGGCCGCGGAGGATCTGGCGCTGGTGGTTCTCGGTTCCGGCGAGCGGCGCTTTGAATCCATGTTCCGGGCTTTGGCTCACAGCCACCCCGCCAAGGTCTACGCACGGATCGGTTACGACAACGGTCTGGCGCACCGCATTGAAGCTGGCGCGGATATGTTCCTCATGCCCAGCCGCTACGAGCCCTGCGGCCTTAGCCAGTTGTACAGCTTGCGCTATGGTACGGTGCCCATCGTGCGCGCCACCGGGGGCCTGGAAGACACGGTGGATGAATCCACGGGCTTCAAGTTCCACGATTATTCCGCGGATGCGCTGCTCGATTCCGTCCAGCGGGCACTGGCAGCCTGGCAGGATCGCAAGTCATGGCTGGAGCGCATGCGCCGCGGCATGGCGCGGGATTTTTCGTGGGAGGCTTCGGCGGCGGCCTACCAGCGGCTCTACCGGAGCTTGTAGCCGGGCTTGCCGGGATTAAACTTGGCTGGGTTAAACCAGCGCAAGCCCGGGAAGCGGGCGAAATCGGTGTCGGTGGATGCAACTTCAGCCTGATACTCGATGGCGAGCGCCGCCAGGTGCGCATCCGTGGTGAGGTTTCCGGCGACACCCACGGACTCGATCAAGCCGAACAAGATCTCGGCGTGCTTCTCACCAGGGGTGACAATCTGCACTCCGGGCGCGCCGAGCCAGCCCCGAACACGGCGAATGGCTTCGGTATGCGGCAATGGAGTTACGAAGACCCCGGGCCGGGTCACGATTCGCAGGAACCCCAAGATGGTCATCCAAGACAATCCGACGGGCCGTGGCAGCGTCAGCGTCTGCTCCCACCACGTTCTCGCCGCTTCGTGGTGTAGCGCACGAGTATTGTAGGCGTGAATCAATACGTTGACGTCGGGCAATATCATAGACGAAGCTTACGAACGATCTCTTCGTCTTCCAACTGGTCGGCCAACTGACCTAATTTGTCTTGATCAATACCGGGCAAAAACTGCATGGAAAACGGCTCCACGCGAAACGGTTTGCTCTTGGGACGCTCTTCCGCCGTAAGGCCGATGCGCAGCGCCTGATTCACGGCGTCCTTGAGCGTCAGCTTGCGCGCGGCCATTTTGCGCTTCAACTTCAAAGCGACGTCGGGCTCCAGAGTCAAGGTCGTGCGCATACAAACATCATAGCAGACCAGAGTTTTGATGTCTTGACATCAACGCGGCGCTGGGTCCGCTTTCTTGCATCGGGAGCGCCGGTTCCTGCATCATAGAGTCATGGCTGGCGATAACACGTTGAACTTTACAGATACCGCTTTTGACCAGGATGTCCTGAACTCGGAAGTCCCCGTCCTGGTGGACTTTTGGGCGCCCTGGTGCGGACCCTGCCGGGCCATGGCTCCGACGGTCGACGCTGTGGCTAACGAATACGCCGGCAAGGTTAAGGTTGGCAAGCTGAACACGGACGATAACCCGGGCACGGCCTCGCGCTATCAGATCCGGGGCATCCCTACGCTTCTTCTGTTCAAGGGCGGCAAAGTAGTCGACCAGCGTGTGGGTGCGATGGGCAAGCCCGAAGTGAAGAAGATGCTGGATCCTCACGTCATTTCCGCGACCTAAGCCCCCACTCAATAGATCAAGTAATCTTTGTCGAGCGCGGAGCGGGTTCTGCGGCATACTGCATAACCTTCCGCGCTCCCACTGTCGTTGGTGTTGCCTTCGATAGTGGTGAGCACTTCGCCTTGGATGTCCTCGACAATGCCCACGTGCTCCCAGGTGGTTTTCGTCTTGCGGACCAGGAACAGGAAACCAGGCTTGACGGCAACCAGGTCCGCGGCCGTCTTCGGTCTCAGGAACCGCTGCGCACCCTGCGCGACTCCCGCCATTTGGTCGCACCCAAACGCGTATGGATGGGGCATCGCCGCGCCGGTAGTCCGGCAGGCCTGACGCAGCACCCAGGTTGCGAAACCCGCGCACCAGGGCCATTCGGGTCCTTCTTTTCCGGACATGTAGAGGCGGACCCACGGACCGCGGTTCTCGCCCCCGATCTCGATCGGGTGTTGCTCCAGATGCTGGCGGGCGTAGGCCACCGTCAACTCCGCGAGCCCACTGGACCCGGGAGCAATCGGGCTCTGCACCGCCACGATCGGGGACAGCAAGGCGGTCTGCGTGGTGGAATCCACCACTCCAGAAATTTCGAGTTTGTGCCCAGTCTGAAAGTTTTTTACGGCGACTTCAGTAGCGGGGCCAAAGATTCCGTCGACGACGGTCGAGCAGCCGTGATAACACAGCCACTCTTGCGCGAGCGTTACCTCGCGTCCCTTATCCCCCTGCTGAACCGCCTTCCGGAATTTATCCGAAGGCATGGATTGAGTTAGCCGGTAACGGCTCCATACGCGGCCGATCCGACCAGCTTGGCGTATTTTTGGAACACGCCGGAGGTGTACTTCGACACCGGTGCGCTCCAGCCTTTCATTCTCTCCGCGATCTGCTCGGGAGTCAGATCGACGTTGATGGAGCTCGAGTCCACGTCGATGGTGATCATGTCACCGTCGTTGAGCGCGGCCAGAGGACCACCCACCGCCGCTTCCGGCGCTACGTGGCCGATCATAAAGCCGCGCGTTGCACCGCTGAAGCGGCCATCGGTCATGAGCGCCACTTCTTCGGACATGCCCGTACCCATCAGCGCGCCGGTCACACCCAGCATTTCGCGCATGCCCGGTCCGCCGCGCGGGCCTTCATAGCGGATCACGATCACATCGCCCGCTTTGATCTTGCCCCCGGTGACGGCCGCCATGGCGTCTTCTTCCCGATTGAAGAGGCGCGCGGGGCCGCGATGATGATTGCGGTTGGTGCCCGCCACCTTGATCACGCAACCCTCTGGCGCGAGGTTGCCTTTCAGAATCACGAGTCCGCCGGTCTTCTTGATCGGCTTATCCAGAGGACGGATCACTTCCTGTCCTGGGGTTTCCTGGGCGGCGGAGGCTTCCTCGGCGAATGTCTTTCCGGTAACAGTCATGGTGTCCTTGTGCGCGTATCCACCATCTACCATGCGCTTGGCCACCACGGGCCACCCTCCGGCCTTATCTACATCTAAAGCCACGTACTTCCCGCCGGGCTTCAGATCCACCAGCAAAGGCGTGCGCTGGCTGATGGTCTGGAAATCTTCGATCTTAAGGTCCACGTCCGCATCGCGAGCCATGGCCAACAGATGCAGGACCGCATTGGTCGAGCCGCCCGTCGCGGCCACCGACGCGATGGCGTTCTCGAAGGCCTTGCGCGTGGCGATGTCGCGCGGTTTGCGGTCTGCCCGCACGGCGTCCATGATGATTTCCCCGCAGCGGAACGCCACCTGATGCTTGCGCGGATCGACTTGAGGTACCGACGCCGTATTCATGGGCGAGAGACCGATCATCTCCATGACGGTGGCCATGGTGTTGGCCGTGTATTGTCCTCCGCAGGCACCGGCGCCGGGGCACGCCAGGTTCTCGATGTTCTGGAAATCTTCGTCGGACATTTTGCCGGCGGCGTTGGCGCCCACCGCCTCGAAGACGTCGAGCACCGTCAAATCGCGGCCCTGGTAATGGCCGGGCATGATGGTTCCTCCGTACATGATGACGCCCGGAAGATTCAGGCGCAGCAGCGCCATGGCCGCGGCGGGAATGGTTTTGTCGCAGGCGACCAGCGCCACCACGCCATCAAACATGTGACCGCGCGCGACCAACTCGATGGAGTCAGCGATCAGATCGCGGCTCACCAGCGACGCCTTCATGCCTTCTGTTCCCATGGTGACGCCGTCGCTGATGGCGATGGTGTTGTATTCCATGGGAGTGCCACCGGCGGCGCGAATGCCCGCCTTAACGTGTACGGCCAGCTCGCGCAGGTTGTAGTTGCACGGCATGGTCTCAATCCAAGTGCTGGCCACGCCGATGATCGGCTTCTTGAGGTCCTCATCGGTAAAGCCGATGGCCTTCAGCATGGCGCGCGCAGGCGCGCGGTCGCGCCCCTGGGTGATGGTGTAGCTATTGAGTTTCATGGGGGTGATTTCGTAACGGTGAACTTCTATGGTAGCCGATCGCTATTGTGGCGAAGCGTCCCGGCCCAGCCACCATCCGATCACGGTGAGCAATACGCAGAATCCGACGACCACCAGGTTCGGGTAAAGAATGCTACCCATGACGCGCGGTTCATGGCCGGGTATGCCAGCCCAGTGGGACGATCCCGGAAGAAAAAGCGGGACGTAGAAAAACGGCGTCCAATACGAAAGTGAAATCAGCGCCGCCGCGTGATAGCGCGCATGCGGATGCCACAACGGATGGAGCAGATGATTGCCGCTCCAGTCGAAAGCACAAGACATTGCGGCGCCGCCTACCAGTACAAGAGTCAGGAGCCACCGGCCGATGCGAACCCGGGACATTGCCAGCTCCGCTACTGCCAGCTCCGCTGTTGTGGTGAGTGAACGCACACTATAGTACGCCGCTCGTGGTGCGCGCTACTATGAGCTAAACCCGAATCACGATGGCACAAGCGGCAGCGGACAGTCTCGATAATCTGGCGCGCGGCGAGCAACTCAAGCGCGACGGCATCATCATCCGCACCTGGGACCTGCGCAAGACCTACGTCATGGGCGATCAGGAAATCAACGCTGTTTCCGGTATCAGCATCGAAATCAAAAGAGGAGAATATGTCGCGATCATGGGGCCCTCGGGTTCGGGCAAGTCCACGCTCATGAACCTGGTCGGCTGCCTGGATTCGCCGACCTCCGGCCTGTACTACTTGAACGGTACGCTGGTGAGCCAAATGCGCGATGACGAACTGGCGCGCACCCGCAACCGGGAAATCGGGTTCGTGTTTCAGACCTTCAATCTACTCGCCCGTTCCACCGCGCTGAGTAATGTTGAGTTGCCCTTGGTTTACGCAGGGATGGGCCGTAAGGAGCGCGCGGAACGGGCCAAGGCGGCTCTGGAAGCGGTGGACCTGGTGCCGCGCATGAATCACAAGCCCAACGAACTTTCTGGAGGCCAGCGCCAGCGTGTCGCCATCGCTCGCGCGCTGGTGAACAATCCTTCGCTGTTGCTCGCCGATGAACCCACGGGCGCGCTCGACACCAATACCGGCAGCGAGATTATGGCGCTATTCGCGCGTCTGCACCACGCGGGCAATACCGTATTGCTGGTCACACACGAACACGACATCGCTCAACATGCCCATCGCATCATTCACATCCGTGACGGACGTGTGGAACGCGACGAAGTGGCCGGCCGGACACCTTAGGCGAACACATAGGGTCCATCCCCTATGACTCGCCGTGCGAAAATGACGATCTTACGAATATTATGCAACGCCTGTTGGGATTTGTTGTTCTGATCGTGTTCGCAGCCCAAGCCGTGGCCCAGGTGGGGCGGCCCCAGCCGCCGGCCGCTCAAGTCGAGCAGTCCGAGGCAACTCTAAAAACCAACCCGAACGACAGCGCGGCCAGGGGCGCGCTGCTGAATTATTACTTCCGCAATTCCGCGCTCAATCCGGCGGAAGCCGTCCCCGCCCGGCGCCGCCACATTCTGTGGTTGATCCAGAACGCGCCGGCCAGCGAGTTGGCCGGGCTTCCGGCGGCGACCATAGATGCCGTCGGCCATCGGCTGGCCGATCCGCAAGGATTTAAGCTGGCGTCCGATGCGTGGCGGTCGCAGACCGCCAAACCGGACACCAGTGCCATGGTGCTGGCCAACGCCGCGCGCTTCTTCAAGCTCTCCGACAAAGAATTCACGATGAGTCTGCTGGATCGCGCCCATACCCTGGAGCTTGACAACAAGGAAATCAGCGCGCGTCTCGGCGATGAATACGCCCTGGCAATCATGGGCGCGACCATGGTGAACCAGAACGGTTACCCGCTGGCAGCGGACCCGCGGCTGATTCAGTCCGCAGCCGCCCAGCAGGCGCGCGAGGCCCTGACTACTTCACGGAACCCCTACGCACTCGCCAAAGCCGGCTACATGCTCTCGTGGCAAGGGGCGGTCCTCTACTACTCGCGGAAACTTGCGTTCGACCCGTCCCCTTTGGCGGAAAGCGCCCTGCTGCGGGCGGTGAGCCTGGCCCCCGGCGATCGGGAAATCGCGGCCCTGATGAACGAGTTTCGCGAGATTCAGCGTCAAAAAGCGGCTGCTGGCGTGCCGCCAGGGGTGTCGCCAGGAGCAGCACCTCCCCCACCGGCAACTCCCGGCGCTCCCGTGCGCGCGACAGCGATTCCTGCCCCGCCTGCCGGGCCACAGGTGACAGCCGACGATCTTAAGAAAATCGCGGTGGGGATGAAGCGTGAGGAACTGCTGAAGCTTGGCCAACCCGCCGGGCGCGTGGTAATGTCCGACGGCGGCCACCTGAGCGAAACCTATCAGTATTCGGTCGCCGGCCAGCACCTCGGCAGGGTCCGCCTAACCGACGGAATCGTGTCCAGCGTGGAAATACCCTGACCAGCGGAATTGCCGCCGAAGACAGTTCTTACTGCCCGATCCCGGCCTTTTTGAAATCGCCCGCTTTGAAGTAGGAGATTGCCGCCGGGTCCAGGTATTTCTTGACCGCTGCATTCAATTGCGCCGCAGTGAGAGCGGAGACTTTCTGCTCCAGCTCGGCTTCCCGCTTCATATCCCAGCCGAACTGGGCGTTGAGCGCCAGCACACGGGCCAGACCCGCGTCCTGAGAGCGGCCGAGCGCCCGTTGCTCCAGATAGCTTTTCTTGGCGGCCGCGATTTCGTCTTCCGTGAAGCCGTCTTTGAGCAGCTTCGCCAACTCGTCCTTGAACGCGGCTTCGACCTTCAAGATGTTCTGCGGCATGCAGGTGGCCTGCACCATGAACTGCGCGAAGTTGGAGCGGGCCGAGGCGATGAACGCGCTGCCCACGCCGTAACTGAAGCCTTCCTTTTCGCGGATGCGGCGCCACAGGCGGCTCTTTAAGTCTCCGCCGAACATCTGATTGGCGAACATCATCGCGGGGTAGTCGGGATGCTCCTGATTCATCTCGGTGACCAAGCCGGCCATGAACACCGCGTTGGCCTTGTCGGGCGTCTCAATCATCTGGTTGGCGGCTTCCACTTGGTCACGGGTCCTCAGCACGAGCGCATACGCCGCCGGGCTCTTCCACGCGCCGAGCTCTTCTTCCACGACTTTGCGGACTCCCGCGGGATCGAAATCGCCGGCCACCACCAACTCGGCGTTCGAAGCTCCGAAGAAATCGCTGTAGAACTTCTTGATGTCGGCCAGGGTCACCTTCTGCGTGTTGGCAATATCTTCCTCGAAGGTCGTGACCGAGCGCGGATCGCCCGCGGGGTAGCGGATCAGATGCTTGCGCAGCGCGAGAGGGGCCAGCGCTCCAGGTTCCTTGCGGCTGCTCTCGGCGCGGGCCAGCGACGCCTGCCGCAACTGCTCGAATTCGGATTCGACGAAAGCCGGCTGCCGCAACACTTCCGCGGCCAGCCGCAACGCGGGCACGATGCTTGCGCGAATCGTGCCGAGGTTCAATATAGCGTCGTTTTCACCGCCGGTGGCGCCCATTTGGATTTTCAACTTGTCCAACTCGTCCTGCAGTTGCTGCCGCGTATGTTTCTGCGTCCCGCGCATCAGCAAGGCGCCGGCAAACTGCGCGGCCGTTCCCCTCCCGAAAACACTTTTTTCATCGCCGTAGTGCAGGGCGACCGTAACCGTGACGGTTCCGCCGCGGGTCTTTTTGGGCAGCAGCACCAGCTTTAGCCCGTTGGCCAAGGTGACGCGCTGCGTGCGTGCCTCGATATTCGCCGGTGTGGTATCAAATGCTTCGCCCTGTTCCACGGCGGCGCGGCCCGCGTAGTTGTTGAGCATCGCCGTAAGGTCTGGCGCTTCCAGCCGCTTCGGATCCACCCGCGCGGGAGCCGCCTCCACCGGCACGAACTTGCCTACAGTGCGATTGGAGGCCAACAGATACGCCTGGGCCACGCGAGCCACATCTTCCGGCGTCACTTTCTCGGTGCGGTCGCGATCCAGGAACAGCAACCGCCAGTCGCCCATCGACGCCCACTCGCTCATCAGGCGCGCCACGCGATCCGGACTGTTGATCAGCTGCTCGAAGTCTTTCTTCCTGCGGGTGACAATTCGCTCCACCTCTTCCTTGGAGGGAGGTTCCTTGGCAACGTTGTCGAGCACGGCGTCCATGGTCTTCCGCACGTCGTCGAGCGAGCCTTCCTTGCGCACGTCCGCGGAAAACAGCAGGTAACCGGCGTCGTGGAGCTGGTTGTTCTCCCCGCGGATGGAAACCGCCTTCTTGGATTCCACCAGGGCCTTGTAAAGCCGCCCCGCCGGCGCTTCCGCGAGCAACGAGCTCAGCACATCCACGGCGGCGGAGTCCGGATGGCCGCCCGCGGGTACGTGGTAGGCGAACATCAGCAACTGATTGTCGCCCACGCGCTGCAAGGTCACCTCGCGCTCGCCGTCCTGCACGGGCTCTTCGGTATAAGTGGCAACCAACTTGCGCGCGGGCCGCGGGATCGCGCCAAACGTTTCTTTGATCCAGCCCAGAGCCTTGGCTTCCTCGAATTTGCCCGCCACCACCAGCAACGCATTATCCGGCTGATAGTAGTTGCGGTAGAAGGCCTGCAGCCGCTCAATGGGGACCTTCTCGATGTCCGAACGAGCGCCAATGGTGCTGCGCCCGTAGTTGTGCCACAGATAGGCGGCCGCGACCACGCGCTCTTCCAGCACCCGGCCAGGTTGGTTTTCGCCGCGCTCGAACTCATTGCGGACCACCGTCATTTCCGTGTCCAGCTCCGTGCGCGCCACTCGCGAGTTCACCATGCGGTCGGCTTCCATATCCAAAGCCCAGCGCAAGTTCTCGTCGCTGGCGGTTACCGTTTCGAAGTAGTTGGTGCGGTCATAGGAGGTGGTCCCGTTGAACTGCGCGCCGTGGTCGGAGAGCTCCTGCATGATTCCCGCGCGCTTGGCGGTGCCCTTGAACAGCATGTGCTCCAACAGGTGCGCCATGCCGCTTTCGCCATAGCCCTCGTGCCGCGATCCCACGAAATAGGTGACGTTGACCGTCATGGTGGGCTTGGAGCTATCCGGGAACAACAGCACCTTCAGCCCGTTGTCGAGCCGGTATTCGGTGATCCCTTCGACGGAAGTGACCTTGGTTTGAGCCAGGCTGGAAGGACCCGTGCCAACAAAGATTATGCCCCACAAAAACAGAGCGGACGTCAGTGTTTTCATCGTTCCTAGACTATCAGACGGCGAGCCCGGTGGAACGTCGAGAACCTCGCCCGGCGGATCCTCCGGGGAGCTTCACGGCAATTGGTACGGGATTGCGACGTCAGTAGCAAGTTCCCAGAGGCGGACTCTTGACTCGGAACCCGGAAGATAGCTTCCGAATGCGCCGAATTACCGGACTGCGTGGCGCCGCATGCTGTCCGGGACACCGCCGATCAGGGGCGGGGCTTGAACTGTAGGTCAGATCCTTGTAAGTTTTCGCCTATGTACTTGTTTATCTCTTTGCTTCTTGTGTCAGTGTCGCTGTTGGCTCAGCAACCGGGCGGTGGCGGCGCGGTTCCGGCGCCGGCCCCGAAGAACCTGAAACTCCTCGCGCCGACCTCCGACATTCGCTTCGTCATGCAGAACTTCAATGCGGCGCTGGGAGTGCAGTGCACCTATTGTCACATGTAAGGCGATTTCGCGGCCGATGGCAACCCCAAAAAAGAAATGGCGCGCAAGATGATCGCCATGGTGCGGCTGATCGATACCAGCTTCCCGAGCAGCGCCGGAGTTTTCCCCGAGGGATACCACGAAGTGGATTGCAGCACCTGCCACCGGGGAAGCGTAAAGCCGGAGACCAAGGCGCCGCAGAAATTTTACAACCGGGCTAACTCGATGGGCGCGCCGCCCCCGCCGCAGAATCCTGGGGTCAGCTTGAAGGTGCTGCCTGTGGAAACGCGGGTGCACGGCGCGGAATCGCTGATGGGCGAATTCCGCGACGCACTCAACGTGGACTGCGGTTACTGTCACGGGGGCGATAGGCCGCTTCAAGTGGACGTCAACCCGCGGAAGGACATCGCGCGCAAGATGATCCTGCTGGTGCGGCAGATCAATTCAAAATTTCCCGAGACCGGCGTTTTCCCCGTGGGGAATCAAGCAGTAACCTGTTACACATGCCACCGCGGCGATCCCCACCCTGTAAGCCTGAGCAATCTGCGCTACGACCCGCCCGCGCCAAAGCAGTAGACCGCATTCTATCCGGACTATGGATCTGACGGTTCGCGGAAAGCATCCCGCGTGAAATTCGTCTTTTCGTCACTTGGCCCAGTAACTCAATGCTATTGAGTCTGAAGGCGTTCGTTTTTGCGCGCTCCTCCGGCGCGCGTCAGGGGTGAGGTAGCATAGCGGGCGTGTCCCTGCTCCGCTCGTCTGAAATCTTCATCATTGCGTACTTCATTTACGTAGCCTTCGTGGCGCTTTTCTTGCTGCCCTCTTCGTGGCCGGCATGGACTCTCGCAGTTTGCGTGGCGCTGGTGGTTGTGGGGATCAGCCGGATCGGCTCGGTTCTGCGCGACTGGACACCACTGGCTTTTGCGTTGGTCGCGTACCGTGAAATGGACCTGTTCAGCGTACTTGCCCATGATCGTCATTTGGAAAACATATGGGTATCGTGGGACCGCTGGGTGCTCGACGAAATCTATTTGCGCGCGGCCATCGAAAGCCTGGGTTGGCTGATGCCTTTCTATTTCGAGCTGTGTTACCTGCTGGTCTACTCGATTGGGGCGGTCGCGCTAACTGCGCTGCTCCTGAACGGCCGGCGGGATCAGGTGGACCGGCTGTGGTTGGCCTACCTGGCAGGAACGCTGGGGGCGTACGCACTGTTCCCGTTTTTTCCTTCCGATCCACCCCGCACGATCTTCCCGAATTCGGATCTCCCGAATGCGATCACGCTGCCGCGCCAGTTGAATCTATTGATCGTCGGGGGATATGGTATCCATTCCAGCGTGTTTCCCAGCGCACACGTCTCTTCCGCGTTATCAGCGGCTTGGGGCCTGCATGCGACGCTTCCCCAGCGGCCCTGGATCAGCCGGTGCATGGCACTCTACGGACTCTCTGTTGGGGTAGCGACGGTTTATGGACGATATCACTACACGGTCGATGCCGTTGCGGGGATAGTGCTCAGTGGGGTAGCCATCCTGGTATTGCGAACTCCTCGCCGCTATTGAGGAACAGCCCGCAAAACGGAGCGCGGCGGCAGCGTTACTGGCTTGTAATGAGGGTGCCGCCGCACCATTTGCGGGCTGAAGGGGATCGACAACGCCAGATCGTTTTCGGATGCGCCGTCCAGGGGTGGCGGATCACTGGCTGTCCACAAATTGCCTGGGAGCCGGCCGCTCAGGACTGATAGAATTGAACACTGCTGGCTGTCAAATCTTCTCCCAAGGGAGGTGTCCCCATGTCGAATGAACGTCGTATTGGAGTGATCATGGCCTCGGCCGTTGTGGCGCTGCTCACCACTGGACTGGACTGCCTCGCGCAGTCCGCCTTGCCCAATCCGTACCGGCCCGTCAGAGGACTGGCGGATGGAGGCGGTCCGTTCGTTCCCGGAGGCGAGTGGGCCAGCCGGCCGGCGGGTCCACCTGCTTCCGTCTATATCGATGCCGACGGGGAAAGCCTGTGGGCCGTCATCCGTTGCGACGAGACCAGCCCGGTGCCGCTGGCCTCGGGCGGACGCTTCGGCATCGACTGCCTCAGCCCGGACAACAAGATCAAGAACATCGACACCATCTTCAAGTTCGATCCGAAAGGCAAGGTCGTTAAGAGCTTCGGGCGCGGGATGTTCATTTGGCCGCATGGGCTCCATGTGGACCGCGAGGGCAACGTGTGGGTGACCGACGCGGCGAGCTCGCAGGCGGTGGCCATGGCAGCCAAGGCGGGCGTGCGCGCCGGGCACCAGGTCTTCAAGTTCAGCCCGGATGGAAAACTGCTCATGACGCTCGGCGAGGCGGGTGTTCCGGGGAATGATGCCAGTCACTTCACGTCGCCGAGCGCGGTGGCGGTGGCCGCGAACGGAGACCTTTTCCTGGCCGATGGCCATGAAGTGAACGGCAACAACCGCGTGGTCCGGTTGTCGAAGGACGGAAAATTCATCAAGGCCTGGGGCAAGACCGGATACGGGCCAGGCGAGTTCCGCAGCATGCACGGTATCGCCATCGACTCACGCGGACGCGTGTTCATCGCCGACCGGGGCAACAATCGCATCCAGCTCTTCGACCAGGAGGGCAAGCACCTTTCGACGTGGACGCAGTTCGGCACGCCCAGCGGGATCGCGTTCGACGATAAGGACCAGATCTACGTGGCCGACTCAGAATCAGACGGCGTCAACAATCCTGGGTGGGAACAGGGAATCCGGATCGGAGACTTGAAAACCGGTTTCGTGACTGCCTTCATTCTGGACCCGGGAGGCAACCCGAATACGCAAACCGGCAGCGGCGCGGAGTTCGTGGCGGTGGACAAGCAGGGCAACATTTTCGCCGGGGAGCCCCGCCCACACGTCTTGCAGAAATACGTCAAAGTCCGGTAGCCGCGCTTGGCGCCATGGTCTCGTGGGGCTGGCTCTCGGCCCTCCGCTATCAGTCGATGGGACTCCCGAACGGCTTCATTCCCCTTTTGAGAACGGTCTTCGGAAACTGGCCGTTGCCACAAAGGCCGCGGATACCTTTGCCCGCGCCTTGAAGCTGTTTGGTCCACAAACCTTGGTTAATCTCGTTTCGTTGATGGGTGACTATTCCGCAACAGCTGCCCTGCTAGCTGCGTTTGATATGCAATTGCATTCAGGCCAGAAGCCGCTTCTGCCGGTGCCATAGCGCACGGCGAAACCAGTGATGCCGCCGGTACAGGTTGAACTGGTGAGCGGCCGACCTTCACTAACACCGGAAACCAATCGATTCCACATATTTGGTTCCTCGGTCAGTAAGCCCCAACTCTCGAATGGGCGAGCCGAATCGCGCCCGGATAGTCAGCTACACTTCCACTACCTTTCTCCCCACCTTCGACTCTAAGCTCAACCCCTAATTTGAAAAAGTAGGGGACGGATGCGCCATCCAAGAGTGGAAGCGCCAGCGGTTCATCATCGCAGGAGAGGAAAAGGTTCCGGCCCAGTGTCCCAACCCCGTTCGATCGCGGAGTTGATTCCTGTATACTTGGCAGTGTTCCTGCATCGGTAGTGGGAATTCTGGCTAAGGGAGTAAGCTTATGATGCGCATGGTTCTCGCGGGGTTGGCGCTGGGGACAGCCGTTCTGGCAGCCGATCTGTCTTCCTCCGTGACGTTCACCAAGGACGTCCTGCCCATCTTGCAGAAAAACTGTCAGACCTGCCATCGGCCCGGGCAGGTTGCCCCCATGTCCCTGCTCACTTACAAGGATGCGCGGCCGTGGGCCAAGGCCATCAAAGCTGCCGTGATCCTCAAGAAAATGCCCCCCTGGTTCGCCGACCCGAAGTATGGGCATTTCATCAACGACCGGTCGATCAAGCAGAGCGAGATCGACACGCTCGCGAAGTGGGCGGACACCGGAGTTGTGGAAGGCGACGCCAAAGATGCTCCGCCGCCGGTGGACTGGCCCAAGGGCGGCTGGGAAATCCAGCCGGATGTCGTTATGGATCTGCCGCCCCATGAGGTGCCGGCGAAAGGCGTGCTGGAGTGGGAATTGATCGCGCTCCCCGCCCCGTTCAAGAACGACACGTGGCTTACTTCTCTGGAAGTCTTGCCGGGCGAAGCGTCGGTGGTTCATCACATTTGCTTCAGCTTTGTGAAGCATAAACCCTCGACTGTATACAACCGCTACGAGTGGGTGGCGGTACCGCGAGATGCCAGCGGGAATCCCACGGCGGGCAATAACGGATTGGGCGTGCTGCCGGACATGCACACCGCCATGCGTAATGTGGGCAGCGCTGAGGTCCAGATCCGGCCGGGGGCGCCCACGCTGCGGGCCAACAACGACTTTTGCTACCTTCCCGGCAACAGCGTGGACGATTACCGTCCGTGGAAGGCGGGGAAGCTGGTGCCCGCGGGATCGGACATGATCATGAGTCTGCACTACACCGCCAATGGCAAGGCCGTTGTGGATCGCACGAAAATAGGCTTCACGGTGGCCAAGACGCCGCCGCTCAAAAAGTTCTTGATGCAACAAAGTGGCGAGGATACACCGGTTACGGCGCCGAGCGAGGCCCAATCCAGGGCGGCGTTTTCTTCCGCCTACAATCCGAGCTTTGCGATTCCGCCCAATGCCGGCAACTATCTTGCGCCTCCCATGGACATCACCTTCCTCAGGGATGTCGAGATGGTCCGCCTGCGGCCCCATGCGCATGTGCGGGGCAAGAGCACGCAGTACACGGTGACCTATCCGGATGGGCGCAAGGAAACCGTGCTGAGTGTCCCGCGCTACGATTTCAACTGGCAGATTCCGTACGGAGTAGCGCTGAAACTGCCCAAGGGCAGCCGCATGCGCTTCGAATTTCGTTACGACAATTCCGTGAACAACAAGAACAATCCCGATCCCAGCCGCTGGGTGTACCAGGGATTTCAGAGCTGGGAAGAAATGATGGCGCCCAACCTCGGCTTCCTTCTGGATCGCGACGCCGACGTCAGTGGCCTCATGTCCGTCCAGAATTGAAGAGCAAGCAACTTGATGCTTTTAACGCCGACCCCCTCTTTCCAGAGGAGAACCGGCGTTCAAATCAGTCCGTCAAACCCAAGAGCTTGAAAGGTCGCTCTCTATCAGAACAGCAGCCGCAGCCCGAATTGGATCTGCCGCGACTGATTCGCCGTCGGAGCAGTTGGTGTTCCGAAGGTTGGCTGCAACGCGCCGGTCCCGCTGAAGGTATTGGCAAACGTATTGGCCGACAGGTTCGTGTTGTTCAGAATATTGAACATTTCAGCCCGGAACTGCATTTTTAGCTTTTCGCCCCGTAGGTTCTGGTTCTTGAAGACCGAGAAATCCAGGTTACGAAACACCGGCATATGGAACAGATCCCGCCCCAAATTCCCCAGCACGCCCGCTGCCGGGAAGGAGAAGCACGAGGTCCTGATGAGGTGGCTAATGTCGCCCGTGGTGACTTCCGCCGGCGAACAGCCGGGAGCATTCCTCAAATAGTTAGGCCTCTGCCCTCCCTGGGTTGCTCCCACGATGGCGCTTCCGGTGAACGCTCGATCCGTGGTGATCCTCACGTTGTAAGCACCGCCGCTTTGCCGCGTGTAAATTCCGCCCACCTGCCATCCGCCCAAAACGGTGTTGGCCACGGCACTCGACTTCACGGACGCGAAGACCGGGATATCGTATTGGAAGTTGAGCACGAAGCTGTGAGGGATGTCGTAATCGGAGGGACCGCGGTTACAGCGCTCGCAGAAGGCCCACGGCGCTCCGACGGTGTTTAGATTTTCGTTATCGGCCGCGGTGTTGCTTCCGTTGTCAATGGCCTTGGAGAACGTGTAAGCAATCTGATAGCTCAACCCCTTGGCCGGACGCTGGACCAGGTTGGCCTGGAGCGAGTGATACGAGCTATGCCCGGCGAAGTCGGTACTTCTGATTTGCCCAAAGTTCGGGTTAATGCGCTGAATCAACCTGAGGTTATTGCCCGCCGGGATCGGGAAGATATAATTTGACCCATTGAACGTCACCAGCGAAGGCGGCACTTGATCATAGTCATAGATGGTGTGGGCCAGATGAACGCCAACCGATCCGACGTATCCTACTGTGAGAGCCGTACTACGGGCAAGTTGGCGCTGAATATTCTGTCATGTCTCGGAGAAGCGTCAGACCACACTCTCCTCAACGGGTCGTACCGGGACATAGTGAAAGACTCACCATGGTCCGAGTACAAAACTGGGTTCTCGCGCAGCTTCACCATCGAAACCGCGCTTCAGCCGAGCCTATGGATGCTCACCACGGGCATCGCCTTAGCGTTCATCTTGAAGGGCAAGGTGCAGCAACACCGCCAATGGATGACGCGCAGCTTTGGCACCGGCCCTCTGATCTCTCTGGAAGCGCGCGTGATCTTCGGTCTTTTGGGCACACAAAGCCCCGCCGCCATCGAGACCGTGGTTTGGGTTTGTACGGCATCCTCGATCTTTGTCGCGGACGTGGTCTTGCAGGTGCAAGAGCTGCTTCGCAACCGTCCGCTGTCCGCGAAAGCCCGCGCCTCCTGATGAGGCAGGTGTAGATCACTGCTGACCGTCGTACCGATGCAATCTTAAACGATGATCCCGGGGAATGGGTTTATCTTTGCCACACAAAAATCTGGCCACGTTAGAATCACATCATGCGCGCGCGGACGGTTTATACCTTGCTGCAAGAGACGGCTGCCGCTTATGGCGATAAGCCGGCGTTGCAGCAGCCGGTGGGCGGCGGAAAATACAAGACTTACAACTGGTCGGAGGCGCGCAACCTGGTGCGCTGGACCGCACTGGGCCTTACCACGATGGGCGTCAAAGTCGGGGATATCGTGGCGCTGCAATCGGAAACGCGCGCCGAATTTTATTTCGCCGACATGGGCGTGATGTCCGCCGGAGCCGTCTCCGCTGCCCTCTACACCAGTCTGCCGTTTGCCGAACAAGCCGAAGCGGTGCGCACCTGTGAGGCCCGCGTCGTGCTGGTGGAAAACGCCAAGGCCATGCGCGGTTTGCGGTCCGCGCTCGGCGCCGGCCTGGAGCACGAGTGGGTCGTACTCACCGGTGACGCCGAGGGCGCTCTTACTCTGGCCGAGCTGATCGAAAAAGGCCGCGAATTGCTGGACGCCGATCCCGCCGCCTTCGACCGCCTTCTTGACAGTTACGACGACAAGGCGCTCGCGATCCTTTACATGACTTCCGGAGCCACCGGCGCGCCCAAGATGGGTCTGGTCACGCATCACTCGCTGGTTTCCAATATCGACATGACGCCGGCGGCGCTGCCGCTCACCTGCGACGATTCGACCGTCGCGTTTCTCCCTTCGGCACACATCGCGCAGCGAGTGGTGGCGGAACTGATGCCCACGCTTACCGGTTCCTGCGTGTGGTTCTCCGAGGGTCTATCCAAACTTCCGCAGGAACTGCGCAACGCGCGCCCGACCTTCTTTCTTTCGCCGCCGCGCGTCTGGGAACGCATGTACGCGAGCATCACCGCCGAAATCAAAAAACGGCCGCCGCATATGCGCAAAGTGTTCTCCCTGGCGCTGGGAATGGGCTCGCGAGCCGCGTCACTGAGGCGGGAAGGCGAGCGCGTGCCCATGTGGATGCGCGCTCTGCTCAAACTTTTTGACCGGATCATTTTCGCAAAGATTCGCGAGCGCCTGGGCGGCCGCCTGCGCTTCCCCATCTCCGGCGCGGCGCCCTTGGGAAAAGAACTCGCCGAGTTCTACGAAGCGATCGGGATGCCTCTACTCGAAGGCTACGGTCTGACCGAGGGCGGCGTGATTTCGGTCAATCCGTTTCACCGCGTGAAGCCGGGAAGCATAGGCACGCTGTTGCCGGGCATCGAAACCCGCATCGCTGAAGACGGTGAACTGCTGGTGCGCAGTCCCGCCAACTTCGAGGGCTATTTCAAGGACCCGGAGGCCACCGCCGCCGTCTTGCGCGACGGATGGCTGGCGACCGGTGACATCGCAACGCGCGACGACGAAGGTTACTACTACATCACGGGCCGCAAAAAGGAGCTGATCGTCGCCTCCAACGGCAAGAAGATTTACCCCGCGCGCATCGAAAGTCTGTTCAAGCAGGAGCCGTTGATCAGCCACGTGCTCTTGATCGGCGACAAGTTACCCTACGTCACCGCACTGATCACCGTCACCGGCGACCCAGCCACCGCCGGGCCCATTGTGGAGCAGACGGTGAAGGCCGTGAACCGCCAGCTCCCGCAGTTCGAGCAGATTCGCAAGTTCAAGATTCTCGACCGCGACTTCACCATTGAGCACGGCGAGCTGACACCGACGATGAAGCTCCGCCGCGGCCGGGCGCTGGAGAACCACCGGGCGCTGGTCAGCGAGCTCTACGCGGGGAGAGAATTCGATTAATTCGCTCTCTGAGCCCTGGGCTGTCTCCCTGGGTTCGTTGTAGTATGCTCTACGAAGGCAGAACGCCCACGAAGGAGGGCTCTCACATGATGGACCGCAGGAAGGCCTCAGATTTTCCGCAGGAATTGCTCGACATCTTTGATCTTTACGTGCACGGCGAAATCGACCGCCGGACGTTCCTGGATCGCGCTCAGAAGTTTGCCACGGGCGGCGTGACCGCTGTGGCGCTCTGGGAGATGCTCCGCCCCAACTACGCATGGGCCGAGCAGGTCCCCAAGGACGACAAGCGCATCAAGACCGAGACGGTCACCGTTGCATCGCCCAAGGGCAACGGTTCCATTAAAGGCTATCTGGCGCGCCCGGCCAACGCCAGCGGCAAGATCCCCGGCGTTCTGGTGATTCACGAGAACCGGGGCATGAATCCCTACACGCAAGACGTCGTGCGGCGCTTGGCCGTTGCGGGTTATATGGCGTTCTCACCGGATGGCTTGACCAGCGTGGGCGGCTATCCGGGTGACGAAGAAAAAGCCGCGATGCTGTTCGGCACCGTGGACCGCGCCAAGATGGGCGAAGACTTCCTGGCCTCGGCGCTAGCGCTCAAGGGCCGCGCGGATTGCAGCGGCAAGATCGGCGCGGTGGGATTCTGCTTCGGCGGAGGCGTGGTCAACAACCTCGCGGTTCGCCTGGGCGCGGATCTCGCGGCCGGCTCCCCGTTCTATGGCGCGCAGCCTTCGGCCGCCGATTCCGCCAAGATCCGCACTCCGCTCTCGCTGCAGTACGGCGGGCTCGACAAGCGCATCAACGACGGCTGGCCCGCGTTTGAGGAAGTGCTCAAGGCCAACAAGGTGAACTACGACGTCCACATTTACGAAGGCGCCAACCACGGCTTCCATAACGACACCACCCCTCGCTATGACGAAAAAGCCGCCAAGGAAGCCTGGCAGCACACCACGGATTTGTTCGGCAAATACCTGAAGGCCTAGCGGCCCGTCTTCGCGGCCGCTTTCTTCTCGTCTACCCGGAATCCGTTGAGGATGCCGACCATGCCGTAGTTGCCCTCGTGGCAGGCGTACTCATAGATGGGGCCGTCGGTTTTATTCATGGCGACCTCGACGGTCCACGTCTTGGTGAACACCGTGGGATCTTCCACGGTCGCTTTGTAAAGAAGCGTGTCGGGGGCCGTGCGCGTGAAGCGCTCCACGACGCGCAGATTTTCATCGGTCATGGCGTCCAACACCACGCCGAAGCGGCTGCGCGGCCCCACGCGGAAATTTGTGGACTCTACCACCAGCGTGTCGCCTTCCCAACGGCCGCGCGGATCGCCGGTCCACTGCCGGACACTCCTGGGCAGATGCGGGCGGCCGTCGAGGGGAATCACACGCGTGATGTTTCCCATCTCGGCCAGAATCGAAAGCGAGTTCGCCGTTTGCACGATCTGGTAGTTGTCGTTGTAATTACCGGGCAGCATCGGCGGACCCACTTGCGAAAATAGCAGGCAGCGGTCGGGCAAGGGCCGGTCTTCGGGTCCGTCGCCGGGATGCAGCGCGAAATCGGCCTGAATCCTTTGCCACGTCGCTTTCGCTTCCGGCGTCAGCGGCGGAACCCGGCCGTCGGGCGGATCGCTGATGAGCGACGTGCGCTGGAGCTTGGAAACTTTCGTGCCCCGGTCGAACCACGCTTCGTTGTAAGCGCGCGCGGCGTCGGTCTGGTTACCTCCGTCGCGGCGGTCGCGATTGACTTCATTCAGCCGGTTGCGTTCGAACGCCGTGGCCTCTTCCGCCGTGAAGAATGCCTTGTTGCCCAGCGCCACGGGCCTTTCGAGCGGCGTCAGGCTCGCGTTGTTCCAGAAGCCCTGCAAATCCGGACGCCCCTCCGCCGTGCGCGGAATCTTCGGAGCCTGCCCTAACGCCACAACGCCAAAAATCAGAACCGGCCAGTATCTCATCGCTGTTCCGCCCTTCACGGCGATACTATCCCCCCACCCCTTCGAATGTCAACCGCCGGAGCCAGGGCTGTCGGAGCCAGGGCGTAATTTCGCCGCGATCCAAGGCGCCAGCCCCAACAAGACCATGCCGAAGGACAGATATCCGCCGCCGTTCAGATCGTAGTCGGCGAGCAACTGGTCCCAGGAGCGCCCCAGCGCTCCGATCCACAACGCCGCGCGCATTGAAGCTGGCCGCATCCAGCGAATGAACGCGAACGCCGTCGCCAGAACCAACGCGGAACCGACGACCACGCCGATCTGCCGGGCGTGCGCATCGCCCACCACGGGAACCAGGAACAGATTGCGCAGCACGCCATGCACGGTTTCCACCGCGATCAGCGCGAACCACGCCAGCATCGCTCTGCCAAGAAACGTTCCGCCAATCACCGACCT
>SHUD01000004.1 GCA_009697505.1 Bryobacterales bacterium | reverse complement strand
TTCCCACCGCTCCGACGACTGTTCCTTTCTTGCGAACCAAAACCAGAAAACCTCCTTCGGCCAGCCGTAGAGGTGCAACGGGGTGAATAGACGAAACCGGACAGATCACGTGTGAACAAAACCGGACAGATTGACTTACTACCGACAACCTTTCGCGCAAGATTCACGGAAACGTCATCGTTACCGTAACCGCTCGCTGGTTATCGTGAGGTGCGATGAAAACATTCTTCCTCTTTGTCATGCTTTCGCTCTCTGCGTGGGCGCAATCCGGCCAGGGACGCATTTCCGGCACGGTCACGGACTCTTCCGGCGCCCTGCTTCCCAAAGCGTTGATCGCGGCCACGGACGCCAAAACCGGGGCGAAGCGCGAAGTATCGGTCGACGAAAAAGGATACTACATCCTGTTGAGTCTCTCCCCGTCCACCTACACGCTGACCGCCACTACGACCAACTTCGCGCCGTCGGAAGTGCGCGAATACACCTTGAGCGCGGGCCAGGAAAGGACCCTGAACATGTCCTTGGGCCGGGCACGGTCGCCACGGAAATCAACGTGGTGGCCGGCGAACTGACCGAGGTGGAAACCTCATCGGCGTCGATGGGCGCCAATGTCAACGCCCGGGAAGTCGGCACTTTGCCGCTCAACGGCCGCCAACTTTCGCAACTCTATCTCTTGACGCCCGGCGCGCAGACCGCCGGCGGCGGATCGTTCGACAACATTCGCTTCAGCGGCCGTGCCAACCAGCAAAATGCCATTCGTTTCGACGGAATCGAGGGCAACTCCGTGATTGACTCTTCCCCCGGCAACTTGAACGGCGAAATCTCAACCGGCTTTCGTCTCCAGTCGAGGCTGGAAACGGTGGCCGAATTCCGCGTGGAGTCCAGCAATTACCCGGCCGAATACGGCACCGGCACCGGCGGACAGATCAGCATTGTGACCAAGTCCGGCGGCAATGCGTTCCATGGCGGCATTTTCGAGTATATTCGCAACAATGCACTCGATGCCCGCAACTTCTTTGACGGGGCCTCGAGATCGCCGCTCCGGCTGAATCAGTTCGGCGGCTCGTTTAGCTCCGCGGCTGCGGGGAGCGCGTTTGGGATCGCCAACTCCACGGTAAGCAAGGATGTAGGCCTGGGCGCCCAGCGCCAGATCCAGTTCTCGCTGCGCTACAACTTTTGAGGAACACGCGCAAAACGGAGTGCGGCGCGAGCATGTTCCTGACTCCCTTGGTGGTGCGCGCCGCACCCTTTGCGCTTTTAAGACTGAGAATTTCGGCCAGGATCGCGGACTAATGCTGCATGAGTCCGCTGATCTTGGCCTTTTTCTTTTTCATGGCAGCCGCGAGCGCGCAGACGCCCGCCGCGCAAACCAAAGCCCCGCCTCCCAAGCCCGCGCCGGCGCCCGCCGTCAACGTCCAAAGTACCGCCTCACAGGACAAGGAGATCGAGAACGCGATTCGCGCCAAGCTGCTCAAATCGAAGATCGGCAAGGACGGTTTTACCGTCCGCGTGCAGGGTGGCGTGGCTTATTGGGAAGGCGCCACCGGAGTCGTGCAGCACAAGGGCTCGGCAACCCGCATGGCCAAGACCGCGGGCGCCAAGCGTGTGGTCAACAACATCAAGGTCAGCGACGACGCCAAGCAGGCTGCCGCGGGAAACCTGGAACAAGGCCGCCGGCGCGTGCAGGTGAAGCGCGGCGAACCACGCGGCGAGTAAACCTCAGTGGCTGGAAAAATACCAGAATCCGCCCACCCCGATTACGACCAATAGCAAGAAAATCGCGGCAATCCACCAGCCCTGACTCCCGGGAGCCTCCGGCGCGGGCTCAGGCAAGGAGCTTTCGCGCAACGCGGGCTCCCACTTTCCGAGCGTCCCGGAATCCGGGGTGATCGCCACGACGGTAACGTTGTCCTGGCCGGGACTCCGCCGCGCCAACGTCCGCTCCACCAGGGCCTGCGGCCAGGAGTGGGGATGCCCGGTGAGACACGACGAGATTTCACCGGCATCCAGTGTCTTGAACATGCCGTCGCTGGCGAGCAGGATCGAGTCCCCTTCCGCCAGCGGCCATGGCTCGGTATTGCGGTCAATTTCCTCCAAATTGCGAAGCCCAATATAGCTGGTGAGTGCCTCGCGCTCCGGGTGCCGCTCGGCCTCCTCCTGGGAGATCTTGCCGCTCGCCAGCGCCTGATCCAGAAGGTTGGCAAAGACGTGCGGCCGGTTCACCATCCGCGCCGCGCCCTCGTGGACCTGGAACACGGCACTATCCCCGACGGAAATAAAATAGAGGGATTGTTCGTGGGTCACCGCCGCCACCAAGGTCGTACCGACGCCCTCCCGCAACCCGAGCTTTAGAGCGGCTTGGATGACACTCTGATTAGCCTCGCGAGCGCTTCTTTCGAGCGCCGCCGGAATGCTTTCCGCGGGCGTCTTGCGAGCGTAGGCGTCGAGCATGGCCCGCACCGCGGTCTCGCTGGCCACGTCGCCGTGCTCCATCCCCCCATGCCGTCGCAGAGTACGGCGAGGAAGCCCCCGTGGGCCAGAAAAACGTGGTCGCCGGAGTCCGCAAAACCATACGAATCCTGTTGGTAGCGGCGCGATCCGATGTGTTGCGCATGGGCAGGAAGATAACGCATCGGAAACGGTTATTATAACGCGTCCCGCCGGCGGAATTGCGCCCGTATAGGGTATATCTTTTGGCCGCTGCAAACCTTGCCGGTGTTAGGATGGGACTAGTTATGGGCTCGTTGTCGCAGCGGCTTCAGGTTAGGATCACGCAGAAGCAGATCCTCACGCCGGGGCTGGTTCAGATGGTCAGCCTGCTGCAACTGAACCGGCTGGAACTCAAGGAGATGATTTCCGCCGAAGTCGCCCAGAATCCCGTGCTCGAAGAAGGCGCTGACGGCAGTGAGGAGCTGAGCCCGGAGGAGCTGAGCCCGCTGCTCGAAGCGGAAGAAGAACGCAACGTTAATCCAGCAGACCTGTCCATCCTGGAGGTAACCGCCGGCCCTGTGGAAATCGAGGGCACGGAAGCCGAGTTCGAGCCTGTTGCGATGGCCGGCGGACTGGCTTTGGGAGATTCCACCGGCGATGCCGGGGCTGGAATTGCCGCCGCCGACGGGGTTGAAAATCCCGAAGTAAAGGCGGCCACCGATCCGTTCGACGAGATCGATTTCGGGTCTTATTTCGACGATTATCTGGACCCTGGTTTTAAGAGCCCGGCCTCGGAGGTCAGCGAAAAACCTTCGTTTGAAACGTTTCTCTCCTCGCCGGTAACGCTCAGCGATCACTTGCATTCCCAATTGGCGCTGGTGGTCCTCAGCGAAACCGTGCGCGACGCCGCCGAAGCAATCCTGGGCAACCTGGATGAGAACGGTTACCTGACTTCCACGCCGGCGGAGATCGCGGCCGCGGAGGAGCACAGCGCGGCGGACGTCGCCGAGGCCCTGCGCGTGGTCCACACGTTGGATCCGGCGGGCGTAGGCTGCGCCGACCTGCGCGAGTGCCTGTTGCTGCAAATCGAAAGCCGGAACGGCAGGGGCGGAGTGGCGTGGAACATCGTGGCCAACCACCTCAAGCTCCTGGAGAACCGGCAATATCGCGAATTGGCCAAAGTCTTGCGCCGCCCGCTGGAGCACATCGAGATCGCCGTGGACGTGATCCGGCATCTGGACCCCCGGCCTGGCCTGCGCTATTCGGGCCCCGGCGCGCGGGCGGTGGAACCGGACGTCTACATCTCCAAGGATGGCGACGACTACCTGATCCAGCTCAACGATGACGATGTGCCGCAGTTGCGCCTCAACTCGCAGTACCGGCACATGCTGGACCGCACTCAGGAACCCGACAAGGATGTCCGCAATTACGTGAAGGAACGCTATGCCAGCGCCATCCAGCTCATGAAAAACATCGAGCAGCGCCGGCAGACCATCCTGAAGGTGTGCCAGTCGATTGTCCGCCGGCAGATGGAATTTCTCGAAGACGGCATTGACTGTTTGAAGCCCATGATGATCAAGGAGATCGCCGAGGAAATCGGCGTGCATCCTTCGACGGTCAGCCGGGCTGTTTCGGGCAAATACGCGCACACGCCGCAGGGCGTCTTCGAGCTGCGCTACTTTTTCTCGGAGGCGGTACAGGGACCCTCCGGTGGCGCGACTCCGCTCCTGATTTTGAAACGCCGGGTGAAAAAGATGATCGAAGAGGAGGACGCTGCGCACCCTCTCACCGACGAGCACATCACCGAGCGGCTGCAATCGGAAGGCATTCAGGTGACGCGCCGCACCGTCGCCAAATATCGCGAAGACATGCGCATCCCGTCCACGCATCAGCGCCGGACTCGCAGGTAAACGGAGAAACAGAAAGCACAATGAAAGTCAGCTACCGGGGAATCCAAAAGCAGCTGCCCGCCAATTTACAAACAAAGTTGGATGCGAGGTTCGCAACACTTTCCAAGCGGGTGGACGGACGGGGCGAGAAACAGGTCCTCCATCAAACGGAGAAATGGCGGGCCACCACGCGCCGGTCCGAATCCATGAAAACGGCGGCGGCCAGAGCCGAAGGCGCGGCTCCGCCCAACGGCAAGACCTCCCGCAAAACCGCGGCCGGCAAGGACTCCGCCGCCGCGCCGCGCATTTTCCAGGCCAACCAGCATCAGCGCCGCAAGCCCATCACCCTTGAAGAAGCTGTGCTGCAAATGGAAGATGGCCGCGACTATCTGGTCTATCGCGATACCGATAAAGAATCGGTCCATGTGCTGGTTCGCCGGCGCGACGGCCACTTCGACTTGATAGAATCCTGAGATCATGGCAAAGGCATCGGGCCCGGCCAATACCGAACTGGTGGTCATCACCGGGTTGAGCGGTTCGGGCAAAGGTACGGTCCTCAAGGCGCTGGAGGATCTGGGCTACTATTCCGTCGACAACCTGCCCCTCGATCTCATTCCCAAATTCGCGGAGCTGGCCAAGAATGCCCCCAGCATCCGGCGCGCCGCGCTGGTGGTGGATATTCGCGAAGGCGCCGCGCTGGAGCGCTTCCCCGCCCTGTTCAAACGCATCCGGCGCGAGGTTCCGGTGCGCCTGATTTTCCTCGAAGCCGACGAATCTTCGCTCATTCGCCGCTTCAGCGAAACGCGCAGACCCCATCCGCTCGGCACCGGACAGAGCGTAACGGCCAGCATACGCCGGGAACGGGACAGGCTGGCTCCCATTCGCGCCCTCGCCGATCCCGTCATCGACACCACCAAGTTCAACGTGCACGAATTGCGGGAGACCATTCACCGTACGTTTGGAGAGAAACAAGGGTCGCCGGAAATCCTGGTGCAGGTCACCAGTTTTGGCTACCGGCATGGCGTTCCCGCGGACAGCGATCTGGTTTTTGACGTACGCTTCCTGCCCAATCCGAATTACGTCCCAGCCTTCAAACACCTGAGCGGTAAGCATCCGAGCGTAGCCCGCTACATCCGTTCGTTCCCACAAACCGTGGAGTTTATCCAAAGAATTTCGGACCTGCTGATTTACCTGCTCCCGCACTACATTGCCGAAGGCAAGAGCTATCTGACGATTTCGTTCGGCTGCACGGGCGGGCACCACCGCAGCGTGCTGATCGCCGCGGAAATCCGCAAACGTCTGGCCGCCGCCGGTTTCCGCGCCAAGGAAACCCACCGCGACGTCAAAAAGAATTAGCGCGGGGCAGCTTTCAGGAAGCCTTGCGCGCCACCAGTTTCGCCGGCAATCTAGCGGCTCTGGCGGGCGACCGCCGTTTGCGCGCCAGACCTTGCAGTACTCCAGCGCCTTCCAAGTGCAGCGCCGCCAGCCAGGGGTCCACCGAACGAATCACTTCCATCGCCGCATCGATGGCCCGGGCGATGGCTTCGGACTCGGCCTGCTTCCAAGCTCTTTCTCCGGCGGTTCCGTAACTGCGGAGAGCCTTCGTTCCCAGGGCCTGCACCAAACGGGTCGCCTCGGCACGGGATAGGCCGGCCGCGCGAAAACTCTCCGCGGCGCCCGCGATCCACGGGATCAACAGATGCGCTCCGATGTGAATGCCGGAAAGGTAGAGAGCCTTTCTCGCCGGCCCCAATTCAATCAGCTTCCGGCCATCGAGCGCGAGTTGTTTGCGCAACTCCGTGAGCACCGCCCGCTGCCCTTCCGACACGAATACCCGTTCGCCCGACTCGGGCACGCAGTTGAGCGTCGCGACGGCAGCACCGGCGGATCGCAGCGGGCCAATTCGCGGACTGTCCCTTAAGACGCCGCACACCACCACCATCTTGCCCCGCAAGCAGACTTCCCTGGCGATTTCGCCGGTTACGCGATCCAGAATCTCTTCAGGAACTGAAATCCAGATGCATTCGCAAGATTTCAGATCCGCATAACCCGCAATAGCCTCACCCGCGCGGAATTCATTGGAAATCCGCCGCGCGACGCGAAGAGAGGAACCCTTTACGGGACCCAGCCGCCCGAGCAACGCGGGCATCCGGGCCACGAATGACTGGTTGACACCACCCGCGCCGACCAGTCCCACCGTCTTACAAACTTTCATGTCAACGATATATCGGTTACCGCACGGTTCTTCAGTTCCTTGATCCGGTCGCGAAACGCGGCAGCATGTTTAAAATCGAATTTCCGGGCCGCCTCGCGCATTTTTCCTTCCAGTTCCATCAGATATTGCTCCCTCTGCTCCGGGGCCACCGCCACTCCGGCATCGTCTTCCAGTTCCAATTCCAACGGCACGGTCACGTAATCGCCTTCGGCGATGGCCACCAGATTCGAATCAATCGGTTTAATGATGGATTGTGGCACAATTCCATGTAATTTATTATGTGCCGTTTGTACTGTTCTGCGGCGATTGGTTTCGAGGATGGCCCGCCGCATCGAATCCGTCATCACATCCGCATAAAGGATCGCGCGGCCGTTGAGATGGCGCGCCGCCCGGCCCATGGTCTGAATCAATGACCCCGCCGAGCGCAGGAAGCCCTCTTTATCGGCATCGAGGATCGCCACCAGAGACACTTCCGGCAAATCCAGGCCTTCGCGCAAAAGATTGACGCCGATCAGAACATCGTAGGTGCCGCGCCGCAAATCGCGCAGGATCTTGACGCGATCGAGCGTCGACACTTCCGAATGCAGGTAGGCGCACTTCACGCCCGCTTCCGCGTAGTGCTCGGCCAGATCCTCCGCCATGCGTTTGGTGAGCGTGGTCACCAGCACGCGCTGGTCCTGCTCGGCGCGCAGCCGGATCTCATGCAGCAGATCGTCCACCTGCCCGCGAATCGGCCGGATGTCCACTTCCGGGTCCACCAGCCCGGTGGGGCGGATGATCTGCTCAATGACAGCGCCTCCTGTTTTCGTCAGTTCGTAGGGACCGGGAGTGGCGGAAACGTAAATCGCCTGATTCACGCGATTCTCAAATTCCTCAAACGTCAAAGGCCGGTTGTCGAGCGCGCTGGGCAGCCGGAAACCGTACTTGACCAGTTGCTCCTTGCGCGAGCGGTCGCCGTGAAACATGCCGCCGATCTGCGGGACGGTCTGGTGGCTCTCGTCAATGAACAGCAGCGCGTCGTGCGGAAGATAATCCAGCAGCGTCGGCGGAGCCTGCCCCGGCAAACGCCCGGAAAAATGCCGCGAATAATTTTCGATCCCGTGGCAGTAGCCGATTTGCTTAATCATTTCCAGATCGAACCTGGTGCGCTGCCAGAGCCGCTGCGCCTCGATTCGCTTGCCTTCTTTTTCGAGCTCGCCCTTCCACCACTGCAGTTCATTCTCAATGCCGCGCATGGCCGCTTCCTTCGCCGCCGGCTGCATGACGTAGTGGGTCTTGGGATAGATCGGCAAACGCAGATAGGTCTGCTGCACCTGGCCGGTCAGCGGGTCGACCTGCTCCAGGGATTCGATTTCATCACCCCACATGGAAATGCGGTACGCGTAATCGTCATAGGTGGGATAGAGCTCGACGACGTCTCCACGCACACGAAAAGTTCCACGCCGGAAATCGCCCTCGTTACGTTCATACAGAATCTCGACCAACCGCGCGGTGATCTCCTCGCGCGTGATCTTCTGCCCTTTTTCGAGCATCAGCAGCATCCCGTAATACGCCTCGGGCGACCCGATGCCGTAGATGCAGCTCACGCTGGCGATGATTACGCAGTCGCGGCGCTCAAACAGAGAGCGCGTGGCGGAGAGCCGTAGCTTGTCCAGCTCGTCGTTGATGGTGGCTTCTTTCTCGATATAAACGTCGCCGGCGGGAATGTAGGCCTCCGGCTGATAGTAGTCGTAGTAGCTGACAAAGTACTCGACGGCGTTGCTGGGGAAATAACTCTTGAACTCCTGGTACAACTGCGCGGCGAGCGTCTTGTTGTGCGCCATTACCAGCGCCGGACGCCCACTGGCCTCGATCACCTTGGCCATGGTGAAGGTCTTGCCGGAGCCGGTCACGCCCAACAGCACCTGGTGCTGCTCGCCGTCTTTGAGCCCGCGCAGCAGCGCGTCGATAGCAGTGGCTTGATCGCCCCGCGGCTGATAGTCAATTCCAAGCCGAAAGGCCATTACTTTTAGTATGCACTGCGCCGCAAGCAGGAGCGGTCTAGGCGGCGTCGTCCACGGCCATCACGATTCTCTTCCCTAAAATTTCGAGCGCCGCCTGCAATTTCTCGGCTTTCGTTTCGTGGCCGGGATCAAGCATGCGGCGCACCACCGTCTCGCGGACTCCCAACTGGCGGGCCAACGCGGAATTACTGATCCCGCGCTCTTTCATCGCCAGATACAAAGCGAGCTTCCCGGCGATCCACAACGGCGCGGGAACCAGTCGCTGCCCGCGCTTCAGCGGCGAGGGAATTGGGATCGTATCCCGAGCGGCGATCCTCGATGCCAGCACACTGCCCAAGCAATCGATTGCCTCTCCTGTCGCCTCGCGGATGTCCTTGCCGTCGGTGTGACAGGCGGGAAAGTCCGGAAACGAAACTACAGGCCGTCCGTTTTCATCACGCCGGAACGTGGCCGGATAAGCAAATGCGAACATGACGTTCCTCAAATCTCCCGCGGATCGATGCCCAGATCCTTACACATGGCGCGCAGCAACCCTGCGCCCAGTTCCTTCTTGCGGTCCTTCACGATCGTCGAGGCGGAACCGAAATAGAGTGTCCCGTGGCTCCCTTTTCCTCTTGCTGGAACGAAAGCGTACGGCATGTTTTTCCGCCGGGCCAGATCGTGAATCCTGCGCAGGAATTCACTGCCCTTCACGGCCACAGTATCGCACAGTTCTGTGCGAGGTGGGGCTCCTTTATAATGCTCTTGCTGGGCTGTCCCGAGGAATGAACCCCACTTTCGACCTTTACCCGCTGCGTTTTCGCGTCACGCCTCGAGGCGCGGCTTCCTTCACGCCCAATCTCCTGCGCGGGGCTTTTGGCAGTGCGCTGAAGCAGCTAAGTGAGGACGACTACCAACGTTTCTTCGCGCCGTCGGTGCCGCCGGGCGGTGGACCCAGCGGACTGGCCGACCCTCCGCGCCCCTTCGTATTTCGTCTGCGCGAAGCCCACGGGATCGGAGCGCGGAATATCGGCATGAACGTGTTTGCGCCCACCACCGCGCTCTTCATTCGCGCCATGGGGCACATCGCTGCCTTCGCTATCGAAGCCGTCGAGGGGATTGAGCTTCTGCGGCTGCCTCTCACGGCGAACTCGAACCCCGTGAACCGGCTGCGCGTTCACTTTTTGACTCCGACGGAGTTGAAGGGCGCCGATCAACCGGAATTTGGAACCTTGCTGGCGCGCATCCGCGACCGCATCAGCACCCTGCGCCAACTCTACGGACCCGGCGCTCTGAACCTCGACTTCACTGCGTTCGGCGAGCGCGCCGCGCGTGTAACCATGACCCGCTGCGTGCTTACACACGTCGCAACCGGGCGCACCAGCCGCGCCACGGGCCAGCGTCACTCTCTGGGAGGATTCACTGGCATCGCTGAATACGAGGGCGACCTGGCCGAGTTCGTTCCCTATCTGGAAATCGCCCGCTGGACCGGAGTGGGCCGCCAGACCGTGTGGGGCAAAGGAGAGATCGCCTACGAAACGCTTTGAGCGGGAACTGGTGCGGGGGTGGCTTTACGAACCGGTAAAAGCGCTCGGCGCGGGACTGGTGATCACGCACGGCGCGGGGTCCAACTGCCAGTCGCCATTGCTCGTGGCCCTAGCGGAGGTTTTCACTGGCGCGGGCTTTCCCGTGCTGCGCTGCGATCTGCCGTATCGCCAGGAGCATTCTGCGGGACCACCTCGCGCAGGCTCCACCGAGCGCGACCGCGACGGGCTTCGCCGCGCCGTTGACGCGATGCGCGAAATCACGCCCGAATTTATCCTGCTGGGGGGCCACTCCTACGGCGGGCGGCAATCGACGCTGCTCGCGGCGGAGTTCCCGGATCTGGTGAACGGCCTGCTCCTGCTTTCTTATCCATTGCACCCCCCGCGCAAACCGGAACAGCTCCGCACGCGGCATTTTCCGGAGCTGCGCACGCCGGCGCTGTTTGTCCACGGCACTCGCGATCCGTTCGGAAGCGGCGAAGAAATGCAGGTGGCTCTCGCGGCCATCCCCGCGCGCCATCATCTGTTTCTTCTGGAGAAAATGGGTCACCAATTGAGCCCCGCGGCGGCCCCGGCTATACTGCGAGAGACAGCGTGCCATCTCTTTCCGAACGCCTAAATCAAGTAGAACAACGTATCCAAGCGGCCGTGGCCCGCGCGGGACGAAAGCGCTGCGATGTCACCCTGGCCGCCGTCACCAAGAAGTTTTCCGCCGGCGTTATTCGCGAAGCCCATGGCCTCGGCTTGCGCCACTTCGGTGAGAATTACGTCCAGGAATTTGAGACGAAGCACGCGGCTGTAAAGGATTTGACTGATGCCACGTTCCACTTCATCGGCCACCTCCAGGGCAACAAAGCCCGCGCCGCCGCCCAGATCTTCCACGTCATCGAAACCGTGGACTCCGCGAAACTCGCGCGGCGCTTGAACGACATCGGCACGCCCCTGGAAGTGATGATCGAGGTGAAGTTATCCGAAGAAGAGTCCAAGGCGGGAGCCGCGCCGGAAGAACTCCCGGCATTGATTGACGCCATTCGCGCGTGCCCCAACCTGCTCCTGACGGGCCTGATGACCATGCCGCCGTGGAGCGATGACGCGGAAAAATCCCGCCCCTACTTCCGCCGGCTGGCCGCGCTGGGCCGCACGCACGGCATGGAAAAACTCTCCATGGGCATGTCGCATGACCTCGAGGCGGCGATTGAAGAAGGCGCCACGCACATCCGCGTCGGCACGGCGCTGTTCGGGGTCCGGCCCCAGGGTCCTGTCTAGAGAGATCCTGCCTAGAATCCCGTGAGAGGGCGGGTCTCCGTGCCGGTCCACAGCGGTGGCGTGGGCCGCTCCCAAGGCGGCAGCGAAACCACCCGCGGCTTCAGGACAATCCAGGTCTCGCTAGCATCCCGATCGCGCGAGCGATTGCTCAGCCCGGGAACGCTGGTCAAACCCGGCAGCCCGCTGGTATTTTGGGCCTCGGACGCCGTGAGCAACCCGGCGATCACGGCCCACTGGCCGTTGGTGAGCCGCACTTTTCCTTGATACTGCCGGCTGGCAATTTCCGGAATGCCATTCGAGCTGCGGCTGCCGATGGTCTTAAACTCCGCGTCTACATCCAGCGTCACCTCGTTGTTCTCATGCACCACCGGAGTCACCTTCAACAGCAGACCTAGATCCACGAATTGAACCGAGGAGAACTGGCCCGCATTCTGCGCGGGCGCTCCACTGACGCCGCTGAAGCTCGACGAGAGCACCGGGTGGCGGTTTCCCACGTGGAGCGAAGCCAATTGCCCGTCCACGGCCACAATTTCCGAACGCAGCACGGTATCCGAGGAGCTTTTTGTCAGCGTGGCAAACGCCGCCGCATCGGCGATTCCCAACCCCAACAGGCTCGCGCCGCCGCCAAAGGCGTAATACGCACGTCCTGTATTCTGGACGGCATTCCCCAACGCTTTGCCAAAATTAACAATGGACGAAGACGTCGGAAGGCTCAGCCCGTAGCGGAGGCTCGAGTTCCGGGCCACCGAGATGAACTCGACGTCGATTTCCACTTGTGCGCGCCCTCGCGAAAGGTTCGTGAAGATCTGCCGCGCGGCGATGGCTTTCGGCGCCGAGTCGCGGAAGTAGACCACGCGCTTGGCCGCGTCCAAACTGATGCGGCGCAACTCCAGCATCTGTTGCACCGCGGTGACGATCTCCTGTGCCTCCTGCACCGAAAGCCGCTCGGGAATGGGCACGGCCACCGCCATGGTCGGCGTCAGTTCAGCACGCTTCTGCGTGCTGTCACGCGCCACCAGCGCAACGTGTCCGGTTACCGGCACCAGAAAGGAGTCCGTGGCCGCCGACAGAGCCCGTAAAGCCTCCGCGCCGGTCGCGCCGGCAATGCGGAAGCGAATCGACGGCGCGGCAGCCTGGTAAGCGCCATCAAACACGACTTTGATGCCGTACGCTCCCGCGACTTGCTCAAACAGAGCCTGCGGAGCGGTCCGCAGATCAAAAGCCTTCGTGCCTGGATCCGGCTCCAGGCGCGGTGGCGGCGCACTGGGCAAATCGGGCGTGTTGAGAATGCCTTCGGCCCGCAATTGGGATTCCACGGTCTCCTGGGCAGGGTCGGAGGCCAGTTGAACCGGCCTCGCCAGCGGCGACTTCTGTAGCGTGGCGCACCTCTGCGCGTACACCGCATTGGCAGGCTCAAGTTGCGCCGCCTGCGAAATCAGCAGCAGGGCCCGCAGGCTGTCACCGGCCCGCGCGGCTCTCTCGCCGGCCTCAAACAGGCGCTGCGCGGCCTCCGCGGCCAGGCACGTTGCCGCCCCCAGTACCGCAAGGGCCAGAATTTGGACGCACTTCAACACTGGTTAGACCAATCATACGATAGACGTTCCCCGCGGCCCGGGCGTGCAATGCACCCGTAAACTCCCTGGCGGTTCCCGCCGATACATCCGTAGAGGACCGCTTACCATGATCACTTATGCCCCCGTCAGGACCGCCTTTGCGCCGGCCATCCCGCAGAATTTCGCCGAGCTAGGCATTTCCGAAAACCTGATATTGGATCTGGTCGTCCGCCGCATGATGATCGAGGGCTATTGCAATCTGAACAGCCTGAGCCGCGCCCTGCGGATATCGGTTCCCATCGTGGACCAGGCCTTCAAGCACATGCGCCAGCTCCATCTCGTCGAAGTCAAAGGCATGAGCGGCAACGACTACAACTTTGTGCTGTCGGCCGCAGGAAAGCAGTACGCCACGGAACGTTTTCAAGTTTCCCAATATGCGGGCGCCTGCCCGGTGTCGCTCAACGAATACTACGCGGCGGTCAAAGCGCAGGCCGCCAAGGTCAACGTGGATCGCGAAATCCTGCGCAACGCGTTTTCCGACCTGATCGTTCCCGATCGCATGCTGGATCAGCTTGGCCCCGCCATCATTTCACAGAATTCCATCTTTATCTACGGCCCGACCGGCAACGGAAAAACCAGCCTTGCCGAGCGCATGCTGCGCGTTTACAAGGACTCGATCCTGATCCCCTACGCCGTCGAAGTCGACAACCAGATCATCAGTCTCTATGACCCGTGGTGCACCACGCCATCGATCACGACGAAGAAGACCTCGACCCGCGCTGGGTGGTCTGCAAGCGGCCCTGCATCGTGGTGGGCGGCGAACTCATCCCCAGCATGCTCGACATGCGCCTGGACGAAAGCTCCAGTATCTACGCCGCGCCCCTGCAGATGAAGGCCAACAACGGCATCCTGCTGATCGACGACTTTGGCCGCCAGCTCATGTCTCCCCGCGACTTACTGAACCGCTGGATCGTGCCCCTGGACCGCCGCGTGGATTACCTGACCCTGCGCTACGGCGTCAAATTCCAGATTCCCTTTGAGACCATGGTCGTGTTTTCCACCAACCTGGAACCGTCGGATCTCGCCGACGAAGCCTTCCTGCGCCGTATTCACAACAAGATTCTGGTGGAGGCGGTGGATAGCCACTCCTTCGATCAGATCTTTGAGCGCGTGGTGAAAGGGCGCAACATGGAAGCCGAACCGGATAGCGCGGAATATCTCCGCAAGTTGTGCCTGCGCGAGGGCCGCACTGAACTTCGCGCCTGCTACCCTTCCGATATCTGCACGATTCTGAATTCGATCGGGCGTTATGAGGGCCGTCCGCCGATGATGACCAAATCGGAGCTGGAACGCGCGACGGCGTTGTACTTCGCCAAGGGCTAGCCCCTCCTCTCTATCCTCAAGCCAAGCAGACCGGGTGCTCTCTGACGGAGTACCGGCCCTCTCATTCCATGTCACCAGGGCTCGGGCATCCTAGGCAAGGCCAGGGCATCGTAAGGCCTCCCGCAAGGAGGAATTGGGCGATTTCAGTCGACCGCTGCTGGCGAAACAGCAGCCGGACGCCGCCTTCCGTTAGTGGCGGCAAGGGGCCCCGAAATGAACCGCGACGGTCACGGAGCGGCACCGTACCGCTGGGGAATCAGCTAAACGGAAGAGCCATGCCGCTCTCTCCAGGCGACCAACTCGGACCCTATCGCCTCCTTGCGTTAATCGGCAAAGGCGGTATGGGCGAAGTGTATCGCGCGCATGACTCCAGGGTGAACGCGATGTTGCGATCAAAGTCTCGGGCGCCCAGTTCAGCGAGCGCTTTGCCCGCGAAGCCCGAGCCATCGGCGGGCTCAATCACAGACTTCGACCCCAGCCGTTACGGTGGTCCAGAACTGGCAAGCGGGTTTGAAAAAGTACGGCAGCTACTTCGCTGGCTGCACGCCCGGAGGCAGTTCCGGAGTTTTCGGCTGCGCCACCGGCGGCGGGTCGACGGGCTCGGGCTTCGCTCCCGGCGCGGCCAGGTTTTCGGCCGAGGCCGCCCCTCGCTTCGGCCCCAGGCCGAGAGCCATCAAGGAGAGCGCGCCGATCTTGCCGTCGCTGTCCAGATTCTGGTCCTTCTGGAATCGCTTCAGCGCATCGACGGACTCCGGCCCCCAGGTGCCGTCCACGGTTCCCGGGAAATAGCCCTTGTCGGCCAGCGCCTGCTGGATTTCCTTGTAGCGATCCACGGCCGGCTGTTGCTGGACGGGCCTCCGCACAACGACGGGGCGTTTACCTTTCGTAGTGGATTTGCCTGCTGCAGCTTTCGGAGCTGCCTTACGAGGCGTCGTTTGCCCCAGGGCAATGCACACCATCGCCGCGAAGACGGCTAAGAATCGCACGCAGCCCTTTTAGTTCTGGGGCAGGGTTCCGCTCAGGAACATGGTGGTTGTGCGCGGCGCGCCCTTGCCACGAGGCCCGCCGGGCAGGCGGCGCACCACACGGAACGCCACGGCGTCACCGGGCTTCAGCTTAGACTGGACGCCGCGGATGTCTTCCACCGACGCGATCGGCGTGCGGTTGATGCCGACGATGATGTCCTTCTCCAGCAATCCAATGTCATCGGCGAAGGACCCGGACTCAACCTTGCTCACCGTAATCCCGTGCTTGTCCGGCGTGAGCTCTTTCTCTTCTTCGCTGGCCTGCCGGATGCTGATTCCGAATTTGACCTGGGTGGCTTCTTCCTTCCCGTTGTTGGTATCCGGGACGGCTTTCTCGCCCACTACGCGCGGATCGCTCGCGAACACCTTGGTGCGATCCATGATGGTCAGCGTGAAGTCCATCTTCTTGCCGTCGCGATCCACGTTGAGGGTCGCCGTCGATCCCACGGGCAGATCGGCAACGCGGCCCACCAGGTCGTCGCCGTTGCGAATGGACTGGCCGTTGATCCCCAGCACGATGTCTTCCCCTTTCATGCCGGCCTTTTCCGCTGGGCCGCCCTTGGTGACCTCACTGACAATCACGCCGTGATCCACGCCCAGTGCCTTCAAGGTTTCCGGCTTGGTTCCCGGGGCCCAGGAAATTCCAATCGAACCGCGGGTCACGCGGCCGTCTTTGATGATGTCGTTGTAGACGCGCACCACGGTGTTGACCGGCAGCGCGAAGCCAATGCCCTGCGAGCCGCCACTCTGCGTGGCGATCATGGTGTTGACTCCAACCACTTCGCCCTTGATGTTCAGCAGCGGTCCGCCACTATTGCCCGGATTGATGGCCGCGTCGGTCTGAATAAAGCGCTGGAACTGCTGCCCGATACCCGGACGGTCAATGGCGCTGACGATGCCCGCGGTCACCGATGCTTCCAAACCGAACGGCGATCCGATCGCCACTACCCAATCGCCCACCTGCACGCCCTCGGAGTTGGCGATCGTGACCGGGGCCAAGGCCCGCTTCGCGTCGATCTTGATGACGGCCAGGTCCGTTTCGCGGTCCATGCCGATCAGACGCGCGCGGTATTCGGTTTCATCGCCGTGCAGCTTCACTTTGATGCGATCCACGCCATCCACCACGTGATGGTTGGTCACGATGTAGCCGTTCTTATCCACAATGAAGCCGGTTCCGGACTGCTCGCGCCGCTGGGCCTGGGGAGAACCGTCGCCACCCCCGCCCGGACCGCCGAAAAAGCGGCGGAATAGGTCGTTGGAATCGTCGTCGCCGTCGTCTCCACCCTTCTGCTTGTTCTTGCCTTCCTGGAGTTTAGGCACGTAGTCGGCGGTGATGTTCACCACGCTGGGGTCGAGTTGTTTGGCCAGCTTGCTGAACTCGTTGCCGATCTGGACGGCTTTGGGGATGCTCAACGGAGTCGCGTCAGGCGCCGCCGTGCCCGCCCTTTGCGCATTGACGCCGGTGTTGATGAGCGTTCCGATCACGATACCAATGGAAAGCGTAAGCAGCAGCAAAGTGGTGGAAAGCAGTTTTTGCTCCCGCATTTTGACAAGCAGTCTTGAGTTAGGCAGCTTCATGTTCAAACCTCACCGGGAGGGGATAATCTCTTCTTCGGCAGGCAGCCTCCGGTTCATTATCATTATACGCACTACTTTCTTAGACGGGCACGCGCGCTGGCGGTTACTCTTGTGTTAGCAACAGGCACAGCGCCAGCAGCACGCGGCGCAATCCCAGATCGCGCCCCTCCGGCAGATACCATTCCGCGGCCGTATGCGCTCCACCGCCCTGCCCTCCCGCGCCGATCGCTACCGCTTGCAAACCGAGCGACAACGGAATATTGGCGTCGGTCGAGGAACAATCCAGGCGGCTACGAATCCCCAGGTGCGCGTCGACGGCCCGCAACGTTTCGAGTAGCGGCGCGTCGTCGGCCAACTCCCCGCTGGGCCGCGAGCCGATTTCCTTAATGCGCCCAGCGACCCGGCCAGCGGTGGCGCGGGCGTTCTCCGTCTCCACCGCTCTTTCGAGCGCTTGTGTCAGCAATGCCGCCATCTTGTCGATGCGCTCCGGGCTCTCCGACCTCAGGTCGATCTTGGCGAGCGCGCCGGTGGGGATGGAATTGATACTCGACCCGCCTTCGAAAATGCCGAAGCTGAAACTACTGCGCGGATTCGCGGCGCCGGCCTGATCCAGCAGCGGCACCTGCGCGTCGAACCACGTGACGGCCCGGCTCAGGGCGTGAATCGGATGGCCGGTACCCGCATCGCGCCAACTGTGGCCGCCCGGCCCCGTCACGGTAAGCTCGAACCGCCGGCTGGCCAGCGCCCGCGAAGTGATGTGCTCGGTTCCAGGGCCATCCAGCACCAGAACGGCGCGCAATTTGTCCCCGGCGTGGCGGCACAAGTAGCGCATGCCGCTGAGATTGCCTTCACCCTCTTCGCCGACATTGGCAACCAGCATGGGCGCGGCCGGAGGGTCCTCCAGCGGAGGGCCCGCGCTCCAAGCCGCGGCGATCGCCAGCAGCCCGGCCAAGCCAGCTCCGTTATCGGCGACTCCGGGTCCGGCCATGCGGCCGTCTTCCAAAATCTTGATGTCCTCGGGCGTACGCGGCGCGAGCACAGTATCCAGGTGAGCCGTGACCGCCACTACCGGAGCGCCGCCGGAATCGGGAAGCGTGGCCACGACATTGCCCGCCCGATCCGTTGTGACTTCCCACCCGAGGTCGTGGAAGCGGTCCGCCATCCACACCGCCCGCTGTTCCTCAAAGAACGTGGGTGCGGGAATCCGGCATAGAGCTAAGTGCTGAAGATTGATCCAATTGCGCTCGCGGCGAAACCAGTCCAGACACCCGGCAACCGCCGGGGCGTGGAGCAGTTCGGAGATCGATTGGGCGACAGGGGACAAGCTACAGTCTACCGCAGGGGTCCCCTGGCGGCGCACGGAAAATCGCCGACCTGTCGTATCATGATGGAGTTCCCGGGCGAGCGCCCATTTCAAATCGGAAAGAATGAGGAGATTCAAATGAAGTTTTTCTTGGCGCTGACGGTGCTAGCCACTGCCGTCGTGTTGTGCGCGGCGGGCGGGGCGTCTGACGTTACATTTGTCGATCACGCCAAAGTGCAAATGGCTCTCGATAAGGGTGGCTCTCTGGTGACGGCCTCCGACCTTACGGTCTCGTGCAGCCATCGCGAAAAGCCCGGTGAAGTGGAAGTGCATGAGAGGGAAACCGACGTCATGCACATCATCGACGGCGAGGCGACGCTGGTGACCGGCGGAACCGTGGTCGGCGGCAAGACCACCAAGGCCGGCCAGATTCGCGGCACCGGCGTGACCGGCGGTCAGGAACGGCGCCTGGTCAAGGGCGACGTGGTTGTGGTTCCGGCGGGAACTCCGCACTGGTTCAAGGAAGTTCCCAAGTCGGTGAGCTATTACGTGGTGAAAGTGATTAAGTAGGCCGAAATTCGAACGCCTACCGTTCAACGGGCTGCTTCGGACATCGCCGCGAGTTCGGCGAGGTCCAAGCGGCCCGTGTAGATCGCCATCCCCAGTGCCGCGTGCACGTTCATCTCCAGTAGCGCGCGGACGTCGTCCAGCGTCGTAATCCCACCCGCCGCCGTGATCTCGTGCCCGGTCGCCCCGCGTAGCCGGCGGAACCAGTCGAGATCCGTCCCCTGCAGCATTCCCTCTTTATCCACGTAAGTACACAGGAATCCGCCGCAAAACGGTTCCAGGCGCTGGATGACTTCTTCGGCGGTGAAATCGGTCGCCTCTTGCCAGCCCTTGACGACGATCTTGCCGTGCTTGGAATCGAGCGCGATAATGATGCGCTCGGGACCCACAGCCGCCGCGATGTCCTCGATAACCGGCGTGAACGCAGCGGTTCCAACCACAACACGATGGGCCCCTTGCTCGATCAGACGACGGGCGCGTTCCGGCGTGCGGACCCCTCCACCCACGCGGCATTTCGCGCGCGAGGCGAGCAGTTCGACCAGCGCGGAATTTTCACCCTTCCCCAGCGCCGCGTCGAGATCGATCACCTGGATTTCCGGGAACGCGGAAAACTTGCGCAGCATCTCGAGCGGCGCGTCGCCTTCCAGCGCCTTATCGCGGCCCTGGACTAACTGGACAACCTTGCCGTCCATCAAATCGATGCACGGAAGAATCATGGTCTTACTTCAACCCCACGCGCACTCAAAAACTTCTTCAGATCGCCCACTGTATATGTCCCGTAATGAAAGATGGATGCCGCGAGAGCCGCGTCGGCCCCGGCGTTCTCCAGCACTTCGAAAAAATCTTCCGGCTTCCCCGCGCCGCCGGACGCAATCACCGGAATGTGCGTGGCATTGCGAACGGCAGTCGTGAGCGGGCAATCGAAACCGGTCTGGACGCCGTCGGTATCCATGGACGTGAGCAGAATTTCCCCCGCCCCGAGTTGCTCTCCGCGCGCGGCCCACTGGACCGCGTCGATGCCCTCGTCGTGGCGGCCGCCCTTGGTGTAAACGTTCCAACCCCCGTCTGGCCTGCGCCTCGCGTCGATGGCGAGCACCACTGCCTGTGCCCCGAATTCTTCGCTCAACGCCGTGATCAGATCCGGATTGCGGACGGCGGCGGTATTGACGCTGACCTTATCGGCTCCGGCATGCAGGATGCGGCGGGCATCGTCGACCGAACGAATGCCGCCGCCGACAGTGAGTGGGATGAAAACCTCGCGAGCCGTGCCCGCGACTACGTCCACCATGGTGTCGCGGTCGTCGCTCGACGCCGTGATGTCGAGGAACACCAGTTCGTCGGCGCCCTGCTCGTTGTAGCGCGCGGCGAGCTCCACGGGATCGCCGGCGTCACGCAGGTTCACGAAGTTGACGCCCTTGACCACGCGGCCGCCGGTGACATCAAGACAAGGGATAATGCGCTTTGCTAACACGTCTCAGGACTCCACAAAATTGCGCACGATCATCAATCCGAGATCGCCGGATTTCTCGGGATGGAACTGAACGCCGCTGACATTGCCTTGCTCCAGCACCGCCGTATACGGAAGCGAGTACTCGCACACCGCCGCCGTCGCGGCAACCACCGGCGCATAATAACTGTGCGCGAAGTAAACGTACGGTTTATCGCCGGTCCCGCGCAGCAGTTTCGATTCCCGCAGCGGCGCTAAATTGTTCCAACCCATGTGCGGGATGCGCATGTCGCCCTGAAAGCGCTTGACCTGTCCTTCGTAAATCCCGAAGCCGCGTTCCTCCGGAGCTTCTTCGCTGCTGGTGAACAGAGCTTGCATGCCGAGGCAGATGCCCAGGAACGGGACGCCGGATTGAATCGTCTCGATCAGAGCCTCGCGTACCTTCATCTCATCGAGAGCCCGCATCATCTGGCCAAAATGCCCGACACCGGGCAGGATGAGCTTCGTCGCGCCGCGGATGCTCGCGGCGTCGCGGATCAGTTTGTATTCCGCGCCGATCGCGCCCAGCGTGTTTTCGACCGAGCGAAGATTGCCGGCGCCGTAATCGAAAATGGATATCACAACAACCCTTTGGTCGACGGCAACTGGTCTTTCAGCCGCTCGTCGGTGGAGCAGGCGTAGCGCATGGCCCGCGCAAAGCACTTGAAGATGGCTTCGATCTTGTGATGGCTCGACCGGCCGTAGAGAATCTTCGCGTGCAGATTGGCCCCCGCATGATTGACGAACCCGCCGAAGAAGTCCTCGACTAATTCCGTTTGCAGGTCGCCCACCAGCCGCACGCGGACGCCGTCCTTGTATACCAGCGCCGGCCGGCCGCCGAGATCCACGGCCACGACGGCGAGCGTCTCATCCATGGGCAGGACAAAGTAGCCGGCGCGATTGATGCCCTTGCGGTCGCCGAGCGCCTGCGCGAACAACTGCCCCAGCGCGATGCCGGCATCTTCCACGGTGTGGTGTTGATCGACATCCAGATCGCCCTTCACTGCGAGCTTCAGGTCGAAGCCGCCGTGCTTGGCGAACAACTCCAGCATGTGATCGAAGAACCGGATGCCGGTCGAGATCTGATAGGTGCCCTTGCCATCGATGACCAGGCTGCCGCGGATCTGGGTCTCTTTGGTATTACGGTGGACCGAAGCCTTGCGGATTTTCATAGGGCACTCTCAATCTCGTTGATGTTTTCCAGAATCGCGACGGCGTTCTCGCGTTGAAACAATCCAATCAGTTCGCCGCGTTTTGTGTGCGTGTGGGCCGCGATGCCAATGAAAGGCACTCCTGCGGCGCGGGCGCAGCGCGCGTCGTCCACGGTATCGCCGACGTACCACAGCTTCTTGCCCGGCCTCTTCTGTTGAATCGCGAGCAGTCCTTCGGGCGCGGGCTTGGCCGCGGTCACGTCATCGGCACAGACCATCGGGTCAAACTCAACGCCAGAGGCAAAACGCCGCAGCGTGATGTCGGCTTCATAGCGCAGGCGGCCCGTGAAAATCGACAGCTCATAGCACTGGCCGAGCCTTTCCAGTAAACCATTTTGCGGAAACCAGCTCTCGCGCTGGATCAAGCCGTTGCCGTCTTCGCCGAGAAAGGACTCGTTGAATTTCTCGACGATGGTGTCGTAGTCAATCTGCGTGCCCAGATCCGCCGCGATCTTCTGCGACAAGGTCCAGTCATTGTTCCAGCCGCCCTGATTCTTGTAGTCCTGAATGGTGTCGCGCCCGATCGTCGTGCCGGTGAAAAACTTCACGGTCTGCACAATGGCTTCGCGGTAGGACTCGGTTACCTCCACCAGAACGCCATCCATGTCGAAAACGATTACCGTGTCCACAGCGCCTCCAGTTCAGCGAGGAAGCGCTCGATCTGCGTCCGGTTGCCGATGGTCACACGGACACAGCCGGGGATTTCGTAGCTGCGGTCGCGAATCAGAACGCCGCGTTCGCGCAGAGCGTCGCGAATGGGAATCGCACGCTCCCCGGCGCGAAACAACACGAAGTTTGCCTGGCTGCGATAGAACTGGATGCCCAGTTTTTCGAGTCCCTGATATACCAACTCCCGCGCGGCCAGGACCTCTTTCACGTAATTCGCAACGTATTCCGTGTCCTGCACGGCGGCGCGCGCGGCCATTGCGGCCAGCATGTTCACGCTGTAGGGCGACTGGGCCTTGTGCATCCAGCGTACGTTCGCCACGTTTGAAAACAGGCAACCGCAGCGCATCGCGGCCATGCCGTAAACCTTGGAAAATGTCCGGCTGACGAAGAGATTCGGATACAGGCGCAGCAGAGGCAGCGCGGTCACGCCGTAAAATTCGAAGTACGCTTCATCGATGAGGACGGCGGCATGCGGTGCAGCATCCAAAATCCGGCGGACGCCGTCCACCGGAATGCCAGTCCCCGTCGGATTGTTGGGATTGGCAATCAAGATCGCGCGCGTCTCGGGCCGGATCACAGCGAGAAATTCTTCGAGCGGGAACGCCAGATCCTCGGGCAGATAGCCGATCTCGCGAACGCTGGCTCCGGCGAGTTCCGCATAGAAGCGATACATCGCATACGACGGTTTGAGCAGCAAGACATCCGCGCCGTCTTCAATAAACGTGTTGATCAACACCTGAATCGCTTCGTCGGTGCCATTGGACAGCAGCAACTCGCCCGGAGCCACCGCGAAGAACGCCGCTAGCTCGCGCATGGCGTCGACGTACTCGGGATACACCGTGAGCGCGTCGGCCGTCAGTTTTTCTTTCAAATACGCGATCACTTTGGGCGAGCAGCCGACTGTGTTCTCGTTGAAGTCCAGACGCAGCTTGCCCGCACGTCCACCGGTGGGCGGATGATACGGGGCCATGCGTTCCACCGCCGCGCGCGGCTTCAGTGGACTATTCACCGCGTACCTCCGCCGAGCGGGCGTGTGCCTCTAAGCCTTCGGCGCGCGCCAGCGCCGTAATTGCCGGCGTGAGTTTCGCGAGCCCCTCCGGGCTCAATTGCTGCACGGCGATGACCTTGACGAAATCCGCGGCGGACAGGCCTCCGCGCAACCGGGCGGCTCCCGAGGTGGGCAGAACGTGATTAGGGCCGGAGGCATAATCGCCTGCTGATTCGGGACTCGACGCGCCGACGAACACCGCTCCCGCATGCCGCACTTTCTCGAGCAGGGTTTCGTCATGCAGCGCCAAGTGCTCCGGCGCTAGAGCGTTCGAGATCTCCATGGCCTGTTCCAGCGTCTCGAGAACGACGATCGCGCCGTTGTTCTCAATCGACGGCCGCGCGACAGCAGCGGTCAGCAGCGTTGCGAGTTGCACTTCCACCTCTTTGGCGACAGCTTCGGCCAGCGACTTCGACGTAGTCAGCAAGATCGCCGATGCGTCCACGTCATGCTCGGCCTGCGCCAGCAGATCCGCCGCGATCCAGCGCGGGTCGCCATCGGCGGCAATGATCACGATCTCCGTGGGTCCCGCAACGAAGTCGATCCCCGTTTCTCCGGCAATCAACTTCTTGGCCGCGGCGACGTAGATGTTCCCCGGCCCCACGATGCGATCCACCTTGGGCACGGTCTCGGTTCCATACGCCAAAGCCGCAATCGCTTGCGCCCCACCCATGCGGTAGAGATGCGGCAGTCCAAGCCACTGCGCGATACCCAAGATTTCCCGACTCGGATTCGGACATGCCACGCAGATCGTTCGGACGCCGGCCACTTGCGCCGGGATCACCGTCATCAGCAGCGTCGAAGGCAACGGATAACGCCCCGCCGGAACGTACGCGCCCATGGCATCGAGAGGCCGCACGATCTGGCCCAGCCTGCGGCCATCGGGATAGTCAGTGAACCATTCCGGCGGCAATTGGGTCTCGGCGTACTGGCGAATGTTGTTTGCCGCGACCGCGACGGCACGCTCAAAGGCCGGCTCCAGCGATCCACTGACCTCCATGCGGACGCTCGCCCCATCGAAGCCGTCGAACTTGCGCGCGTATTCGAGCAGAGCCGCGTCGCCGCGCTCGCGGACAGCGGCCAGAATCGGAGCCACGATGCGCTCGGCCTCTTCCAGGCGCACGGCTTTACGCCGGATAAGCGTGGGCGCATCTTTATCTGTGAGAATGCGGATCATTGCTTTATGCACTTCTCTTGCTTTGCTTTATGCACTTCTCTTTATGCACATCACATTATGATTTTGTTGAGCGGATATTCGACGATCCCCTGCGCGCCGGCGCTTTTCAAACGCGGAATGATTGTGCGCACCGTGAATTCTTCGAGGATTGTGTTGACCGCCAGCCACCCGTCTTCGCTGAGCGTCGAAATGGTCGGGCGCTTGAGCGCGGGCAGCACGCTCAGCACGGCGTCGAGATTGCACTTCTCCACGTTGAGCATCAGCCCGACTTTGCCGAGCGCGGCGATCGCGCCATCCAGCAGCATCTTAATGTCTTCGAGTTTCTTGCGCTTGTCCGGATCCTGCCAGGATTTCGTATTGGCGATCAACTGCGTGTTCGATTCGAGCACCGTTTCGATGATGCGCAGTTTGTTAGCACGTAGCGAAGAGCCCGTCTCCGTCACTTCGACGATGGCGTCGGCCAGTTCCGGTGGCTTGACCTCGGTCGCGCCCCAACTGAATTCGACTTTGGCGTTGACACCGTTGCGCTGCAGATAACGCTTGGTCGCGGCCACCAGTTCGGTGGCAATGATCTTGCCTTCCAGATCCTTCACCGATTGGAACGGTGAACCTTCCGGGACGGCCAACACCCAGCGCACTTTGCCGAAGCTCTGCTTGGCGTAGATGAGATCGGCGACGTTCTCAACCTTGGCCTCGTTCTCTTCCACCCAATCGCGGCCGGTGAGGCCCGCGTCGAGCACGCCGTCTTCCACGTAGCGCGCCATCTCCTGCGCGCGGATCAGCATGCACTCGATTTCCGGATCGTCGATCGCCGGAAAGTAGGAGCGGCTGCTGGTGGAGATCTGGAACCCGGCGCGGCGGAACAGGTCCACCGTGGCGTTTTCGAGGCTCCCTTTCGGAATTCCCAGTTTTAGTTTCATGGCTTTTCTCGATCACCCCTGGTTCCCATAGACCGCATTCGGATCGTAGGTGCGCTCTTCGCCGATTTTCCACTCGCCGTCTTCCAGGCGCCGGAAAAAGCAACTCTGATAGCCTTCGTGGCACACGCCCGGCCCCAGGGCTTCGACCTTGACCAGAACCGTATCCACATCGCAGTCGGTCGAGATTTCCTTGACGACCAGGCGATGGCCGGAGCTCTCGCCCTTGAGCCACAGCTTGTTGCGCGAGCGGCTATAGAAGGTGGCGAAGCCGGTCTCCACTGTCTTGCGGAAGGCCTCTTCGTTCATGAAGCCGACCATCAGGACGCGGCCGGTCTGGTGATCCTGGATCACCGCCGGCAGCAGTCCATCGAGTTTTGTGAAATCGAGTTGCATATTTGTCTACCCAAAAAGAAAGCCCGCCAGGGGAAATCGGCGGGCTCTCTAAAAACGAAAATCGGTTTGTGTTAGTAATGAGCCCGTCGCGGCATGGGATGCCCGTGGTGGTGATGGGGTCCGTGATGACGATGCCTGACGACGAACATGAAGTTCGAGTATAGCAGAACGTGCCCACTGCTTGCTCGCACTTGGAATCGTGTGCCAACGACTGGGGGACGGGAAACCGCATCCAAAAATAGGCCCGCGGATGGACGCAAATGGACGCCGATACAACAATCCGCGAGTTGGCGCGCTCCTATCCGCGTTCATCAGCGTTTATCCGCGGGCACAAGTTTTATTCGCAAGCCGCGCCTAAATCTTGGCTTTGGGATACCGTTTCCGCATCCACGCCACGAACGATTCCGGGGCGCGCATGGTGGAGAGCCGCCCCTGGCGGACCAGCGCCCAATCCGCGAATTGTCCCGTTTCCTTGATCTCGGCCAGCGTCGCGGGAGGCTCCAGCGTCCCGGCAAAGCGCAGATCCGCTACAGCCGACTTGGGATTTTTGGGATCCGGACGCCCCACCCCGACCACGTCGGCCATGCCCACCACGCCCGAGTTTCCCCCGCTGTGGTAAACGAACACGCGGTCCCCGGGGCGCATTTCCAGAATGGCTTTCACGGCCTGGGGGTTGGTGACTCCGTCCCAGAGGGTCTGTTTTTCCTGTTCGAAGCGGCCGATAGAATAGGTGTCCGGGTCGGTCTTAGCCAAAAAGTACGCCACTGCAGTCTCCTTCACGGCGTGCAGGCAGTACACATAGGACCAGAGTTTCGGTACTGAAGTAACTGGATTGACACGCTCAACTTGCTGTTATATCAAGTTATACTGACGAAGCAGTTGTGGTAAAAGGAGCAGCAGACGTGGTGCGAAACGGAATTTTGATCGTACTGAGCATACTGTGCGCATTGAATCCGGTGTGGGCCCAGAATCCGCCCACGGCAGCGGCCCGAGGAGCGCAGGCGCCAGCGCCGGAAGGTCCGGCCAAGCTGGATACCGCCCCGCCTGTCGTCGATCCCAAGACCTACTCGATCGGCGTCGGCGACATACTGAACATTCGCGTGTGGCGGGAAAACGACTTCACCGGCCCCTACCCGGTGCGCCCGGATGGCAAGATCACGATGCCTTTGGTGGGCGATGTCCAGGCCGCGGGATTAACTCCGGACCGTCTCAGCGAACAGCTCAAACAGGCGCTTTCCGAATTTATCAACAGCCCCGATGTGACCGTGAGCTTGCAGCAGGTCAACAGCAAGAAGTTCTTTATCACGGGTGAAGTGGCGCGGCCGGGAGAATATGTTCTGCTACAGCCGACGCGCGTGTTTGACGCGTTGTCCAACGCCTCCGGATTCCGCGATTTCGCCAGCAAGAAGAAGATCGTCATCGTCCGCGGAGCCGAGCGCATCCGGTTCAACTACCTGGATGTCCTCAAAGGCAAAAACCTGGAGCAAAACATTTTCCTCGAAAATGGCGAAACCATAATAGTTCCGTAGTGAACTACGGCAATCAACCGGAACTGATGCAGCCTAGCGACAACTACAGCGTACCCCGCAGGGCACTGGATGTAGAGGATTATATTGACGTTGTCCGCCGTCACAGGGGGTGGATTTTCGGCCCTTTCCTATTCACCGTGGTGGCCAGCGTGGTGGGAGCCTATCTCTATCCGGATAGCTACACTTCGCAAGCCGTGGTGAAGATCGTTCCCCAGCAGGTTCCGCAGAACATGGTGCAGTCCGCCATCAATCAGCAGATGAGCGACCGCATCAACTCCATGGCCCAGACCATCCTGAGCCGTACCGTGCTGACCACCATCATCAATACCTTCGGCCTGTATACCCAGGAGCGGAGCCGGATGCCGATTGAAGACGTAATCGAGCGGATGAAGAAGAATGTCCAGATTCTGCCGGTATCGTCCGTCACGGCCAGCAGCGACCGCCTTCCCGCCTTCGCGGTTACGTTTTCCTATGGGAACCGCCTGCTGGCGCAGCGGGTGGTGCAGGATCTGGTCAGCCGGTTTATCGACGAAAATATCCGCAACCGCTCCAACGCGACGTTCCAGACCACGCAGTTCATCCGGGATCAGATGGATGACGCCAAGAAGCTTCTGGACGATACGGAAAATAAGGTCGCGAACTTCCGCATGCAGAACAACGGCCGGTTGCCGGATCAGGTGGACTCAAACATGCGGTCGTTGTCGGGACTGCAATCGGAAGCCACTTTCCTGAACAGCCAGATCAGTCGCGCCAACCAGGAAAAGCTGCAACTCGAATCCAACATCCGCATCATGAAAGACCAGTTGAACGCGCTGACGCGCGATCCGGCCGCCGCCACCGGCGCGGAACGCAAGAGCGAACGGCTGGTGGAGACCGAGCGCGAAGTGCAATCCGCCGACAACCAGCTCAGCGCGCTGCGGCAGCACTATAAGGAAAACTATCCGGATGTGCAGGCCGCGGTGGGCCGGTTGAAACTGGCACGCCAGAAGCGCGACGAAGTGGTGGCTGAGGATGCCGCGAAAAAATCCGAAACACCGGCCGCCAAGGCCGAAGACCGCGCGGCCACCCGCGAGGCCCGCGAACTGGACGGCAACATTCGCAGGCTGCAGACCGCCGTGGAGGGGCGCGAACTGGAAGTCGAGGAGTACAGCAAGCAAATGAAGCGTTCCAGCGAGAGCATCAAAGCCTATCAGGGGCGTCTGGAAACCGTTCCGCTGGGCGAAAAGCAGTATATGGATCTAATGCGGGATCGCGACCTCGCCAAGGACAAATATATCGACCTGAGCGGGAAACTGGGGAAAGCGGAAATCGCTCAGGAAATGGAAGGGCGCAAGCAAGGCGAGACCTTGGAACTGCTGGACCCCGCCTCTCTGCCCACCACTCCCACCGAGCCCAAGCGCCCGCTGGTGATCGCGGCCGGCGCCGTCCTGGGCTTATTGCTGGGGGTTGTGATCGCCGGCGCCCGCGAGATGAAGGATACCTCGCTCAAGAATTTGAAAGACGTCCGGGCCTACACGCAGATGGCGATCCTGGGCAGCATCCCGCTGCTGGAAAACGATTTCGTGGTGCGCCGCCGGCGCCGTCTGGCGTGGTTGGGATGGACCACGGCATGCCTGGCCGCGGCGGTGGTCATGTCGGGATCCATCGTGTATTACTACGTCACGAAAGTCTGATGAGATCCAAAATCCAGACCGCTCCGGAGAATCGCAAATGAGCCGAGTCCACGATGCGCTGCGCCGGGCCGAACAGACCGGCGCGGTGCCCCCACCGGGAAGCCGGCCGGCGGCGCCAGCGGGAGGCGGAACCGCTGCCCCAGTCGCGGAAATGGAACTGAATCTGACGGACCTTCTCGGCCAGGTCCAGGAAGTCCCCTTTCGCGCGGCCACGGATTCGCTGCTGATCGACGTTTCCCGCCCGCACGAAGCGCCGATGGAAGAGTTCCGGACACTGCGGACGCGTCTCAATCACATGAAGACGCTGCAGCCCATCCACACGATCGTGGTGACCAGCGCCTCGCCGGCGGAAGGCAAGTCCCTCTCCGCCGCGAACCTGGCGTTGGCGCAGGCGCATCTGGCGGGCAACATGACCCTGCTCGCCGACTTCGATTTCCGCCGTCCCATCGTGCACACTTTGTTTGGCGTGGACCGCAGCCCAGGCATCACGGACTACCTGCTGGGCAAGATCCCCTTGCACCAGGCGCTGCGCAAGATTAGCGGTACCAATCTGTACATCATGCCCGCCGGCGAAGCCGTGATTAATCCCCTGGAGCTGTTGAACCTGCGGGAAGTCAAGCAAATGCTGGACCGGCTGCCCTCCCTGTTCCCCTGGATTGTGCTGGATAGTCCGCCGCTGCTGTTCGCCGCCGACGCCGCGCTGTTGGGAACGCTGTGTCACGGCACTCTGCTGGTGGTGCGCATCGGCCATACCACCATCGATTCGGTCACGCGCGCGATGCAATCGCTGTGCAACAACAACGTCATGGGAATCGTGGTCAACGGCGCGCGCCGGGGTGAACTGTATAGCAAGTACACTTACTATCACTCCTATTACACGCCCAAGGAAGACGGGCAGCGGCACGCCAGAGTGGACGTCGAAGACGACACCGGCGAACCCGCGGGCGAGCCGGACCGTTCGTAAGTCAATCTGGTTACTCAATTTTCACCGGACCGCGCGGCCCAGCCCGGTGGGACGCGCCGCGTTTTGCTAGAATGGGGAATCTGCAAATGCACTGGCCCATGGGGTAGACCTTGTGCACCTGCAAGCGACACCAGCTCGATGAAACCCCAGTGACCCAGGCAGCGTCGAAGGGTAAACGCAGTCGTAAGGGTAAACGCACAAGATAAGCGCAGTGGCGAAAGGAATCCGAATTCGATGACTTGGTTCAGGCTGGTATGCCCGCGCATATTGCTGTTCGCGCTTCCGGCATTCGCCCAGCAACCCGCGGCCCAGCCGCCCAAGCCCCCACCGCCCAAGAACAATCCCTTTGAGGCGATACCCGTAGGTCCGCAAACCGAGGCCCCGAAGCCCGCGCCGCCGGGAGGTCCGGCTGCGCCAACGCCCGGAACGAACCCCGCGGCGGCCCCGTCGCCCAACGCCGCGACCACTTTCGAGGAAGTGATCGACTCCATCGAGTTTCGCGGCGTGCGCCGCGTCCCGCAGGACACTCTGCGCGCCATGATATTTACCAAGCGCGGCGATAAGTACGACGAGGATTCCATTCACCGCGACTTCATGGCCTTGTGGAACACGGGACGGTTCGACGACATTCGCGTGGAGAAGGAAGCCGGGCGGGCGGGATGGATCATCCGCTACAACATGGCGGAGCGCCGGGTGATCCGCTCCATCAAGTACGACGGCAACAAGTCGGTGACCAACTCCGAGATTCTGGACCGCTTCAAGGAGCGCAAGGTCGGACTCAGCGTCGAGTCGCAGTACGATCCCAATCGAGTCCAGCGCGCCAAGAACGTCTTGCAGGAGTATCTGTCCGAACGCGGCCGCCAGTTTGCCACCGTGGAACCCCAGTTGCGCCAGGTTCCTCCTTCCTCGCTCGAAGTCGTATTCAAAGTGAACGAGGGCCCCAAAGTCAAAGTGGGCTCCATCGGGTTTGAAGGGAATAGCATCTTTAAACCGCTCATAATCCGCCGCGCGATGAAAAACCTGCGGCCCGTCGGGGTGCCCCGGTCGGTTTTGCTGGAAGACCTGTTCGCCAAGACCTACGACTCCACCAAGCTCGAGGAAGACCAGGAACGCGTGGAGATGTTCTACCGCGACAACGGTTATTTCCAGGCGCGCACCACCGAGCACACCGTCGACATTATCGATGTGGGCGGCGGGAAATTCAAAGTGCCGCTGCTGCATCCCAACCGCCCGGGAAAAAAGGCCAACCTGGGCATCACTCTGGAAGAGGGCCGCCTGTTCCGGCTCAACGCCATCAACTTCTCCGGCGTGAAATTATTCCGCACGCCCGACACGCTGATGCGCCCCATCTTCCAGATGCAGGAAGGCGACGTTTTCTCCACCGCCAAGCTGCGCAAGGGATTTGAGGACCTGCGCAAACTGTACGGCCGTTTCGGTTATATCGACTTCGTTTCCGAACCCAACATCGAGCCGCAGCCGGGCAGCGACAAGATCAACCTGACTCTCAATTTCGACGAAGGTAAGCAGTTCTTCGTGAGGCGCATCGATTTTTCCGGCAACACCACCACGCGCGACAAAGTCATCCGCCGCGAATTGCTGATCGATGAAGGCGACGTCTACAACACCCAGTTGTGGGAAATGAGCATTCTGCGCTTGAACCAGTTGGGCTATTTCGAAGCCCTGAAGGCGGAAAACGCCGCCGACGTCAAGCGCGACAGCAGAACCAGCACCGTGGATCTCACGCTGAAGGTCAAGGAGCGCGGCAAGAATGCGGTCAACCTGAATGGGGGCGTCTCCGGCATCTCGGGCAGCTTTCTGGGATTCTCTTATTCGACCAATAACCTGATCGGGTTGGGCGAAACGTTGAGCCTTTCGACGACCATGGGCACGGTGATGCGCGACATCAATCTTAGTTTCACCGAGCCCTATTTCCTGGACCGTCCTCTGCAAATGGGTTTCTCGATTTTCATGTCGCGCTACGACTACGACCAGGCGCGGCAGGCGTCGGTGCTGGCGGGCCGTGATTTGAGCAACCTCTATAACTCGCTGGGGCAACAGAACCTGCTGAATTACGTAAACAATTCGAAGGGGTTCACGATCTTCACCAGTTACCCGATGCGGCGCAGCTTTGCGCGCCTGGGCCTGAGCTACGGATACACCGTGCAGAATGTGCGCACGGTTACGGAGGCCGCGAAGTCGTATTACACGTATCTCAATTTCCTCAATATCAACGGGCCGAACCAATTGGAGGGTATCCAGTCCTCGACGCTGATTCCCAGCTTCACCTACAACACGGTGAACCATCCCATTACACCTACCGCCGGCAAGAGCCTTTCGATGTCCTTGCAGTTCGCCGGATCCTTCCTGGGCGGCAATGTGAACCAGATCCAGCCGGTTATCGACGCCAAGTACTTCCATCGTGGATTCGGACGCACGCATGTGGTGGGCGCCCACTTCCTGGGCCGCTACCTGACCGGGTTCGGCGGCAAGACCGCGCCCCCCTTCAACCGGTTCTTCATGGGCGGAGAATACGATGTGCGCGGCTTCCAGATCTGGGGAATCAGCCCGATCGTGTTCGTGCCCATCGAGGGCAGCGCGCTGGTGCTCAACGCGGACGGTTCGCCCAAGCAACAGCGTACCACCGACGCCAACGGCAACTCGATTTTCACCACTGTCGCCACAAAGATTCCGTCCTACCAGGTGGTCACACCGGGCGGCGACACGTCTTTGGTCGCCAATTTTGAATATCGCATTCCGATCTTCGGACCGCTGACGCTGGCCGCCTTCTTCGACGCGGGCATGAACCGGCTGGTCAATACCAGCCAGTTGAAGATCAATCCGGGCCGTATCAAAGAGTTGAACCAGCAATTCCCGGAAGCGAATTTCTCCGATAAAGCCGTGATCGCCGGAGGCACGCAGAAGATTCGCGCCTCCACCGGAATTGAGCTGCAGGTGCTGATGCCCGTGGTGAACGCCCCGTTCCGCGTCTACTGGGCCTACAATCCGTGGATCGTGCAACAGTTTATTCAGGCGCCCATTGTGACCGACCGCAGCTTTTTCCCGAATCAAGCGTCGTTCCTGAACGCGTTGTCGCAAGTGGGAGCCATCTTCCCCTTCCGCGAGCAGCGCTCCATGTTCCGGTTCTCGGTGGGCCGGACGTTCTAGAGCCGGGCGGACGTTCCGGCACCCCAGTGGTACGTGCTAACATGAAGGAAATGAGGAGTTTTGTCGTGACCAAGAATTTATTAACGTTCACGTTGTTGGGCGGCGTCATGGCCGGCCAGGCCCTGGCGCAAGCGCCTGCTGCGGCCGCGGCCGCAGCCTCCGCCGCGCCGACCAAGATTGCCGTGATTCAGGTCCAGGCCGCTCTCACGGCCACCAAGGAAGGCCAGAAGGCCGCCGCGGAATTAGAGGCCAGGATGGGTCCGCGCAAGAAGGAATTGGATGGCCGGCAGGCGGAAATCAAGGACTTGCAGGAGCGTCTACAGCGCGGCGGCAATACCCTTTCCGATAGCGCCAAAGAAGACTTGACTCGCGGCATTGACACCAAGACCAAGAGCTTCAACCGCCAGGTGGAAGACGCGCAGGCGGAACTCGAACAGGAACAACAGAAGGTGATCGGCGGGCTGGGTCAGAAGATGATGGCGGTCATCGACAAGTACGCGCAGCAGAACGGCTACGCGCTGGTCATCGACGTGAGCAGCCAGAACACGCCGGTGCTGTACGCTTCCAACTCGGTGGATATCACCAAGGAAGTGATCGATTTGTACGATAAGACGGTGTTCACGCCGGCCCCGGCGGCAGCGCCCGCCACCACGACGGCCAGACCGGCGGCAGCGCGTCCGGCGGCCCCTGCTCCGGCCGCGGCGCCCAAGCCCATCGTGGCTCCGCTGAGCGCGCCGGTGAAGAAGCAATAGCGGCTTCCTGATTCGGCAAATCGCGCCAGGGTGTGGGCCCCGGCGCGATTTTCATTTCCGCTCTAGCCTGCATTTCTCACACGAGATTGCTTACGGAGGAGCAGATCCCAACGTGGAGCGGGCTTTAGCCTGCGACGGGGACTTGAGTCCCCGGTTCGAAGTGTGGTTATACCGCTGCGGAGGCTAAAGCCCGCTCCACGCTGGGCCCCGGTATGACTCTTTCTGATCTACCTTGGGACCTTGTGAGAAATGCAGGCTAGAGAATTTCCTCGCTCCAATTTTCGAGCACCGACTTCACCTTTTGCGTGAACTGGTCGGCCAGCGCGCCATCGATCAGGCGGTGATCGAAGGTCAGGGCCAAGTACGCCACCGAGCGGATCGCAATCGCATCGTCCACCACCACCGGAACCTTCTCCACGGCCCCCACGCCCAGGATCGCCACTTGCGGTTGATTGATTACCGGCGTTGCAAAGACGCTGCCGAAGCTGCCGAAATTGGTAACGGAAAACGTGCCGGCTTGGACTTCCTCGGGACGCAGTTGGCGGGAACGCGCGCGCGTGGCCAGGTCGGCGACGGACCGCTGCAGGCCGACCACGTTCTTTTCATCGGCGTTGCGGATCACCGGCACGATCAGGCCATTCTCCAGCGCAACGGCGATGCCGATGTTGATATCGCGATGGAAAATGATGTTGCTGCCGTCAATCGAGGAATTCAGCAGCGGAAAAGCCTGCAGCGCGGTGGTAGTGGCGCGCAACACGAACGGCAGGAAGGTGAGGCTGAAGCCGTGACGGGCCTGGAATTCGCCCTTCACGCGGTCGCGCATCTTGGCAATGCGCGTCATATCCACCTTATGCACCGTGGTCACATGCACCGAAGTATGTTTGCTGAACACCATGTGCTCGGCGATCTTCTGCCGCATCACGCTCATGGGTTCCACGCGGGCTCCGGGAGCCTCGCCGCGGAAGTGGGCCTGCTCCTGCACAACGGGAGCCATGGTCTGCGTGCCCGGAGCCGGCGAAGCCTGCTGGATTACCTGTGCCGGAGGAGGTGGCGGAGCGGGTGCGTACACCGGCTGCGCGGGCGCGGTTGCAGTGCCCCGCGCCCCCAGAAAGGCTTCCACATCGTGTTTGGTAATGCGCCCACCGGCGCCCGTGCCGCGCACCTGATTGAGGTCAACATGGTTTTCGCGCGCCATCTTGCGCACCAGGGGCGACAGAGGCCCCGCCTCTTCGAGGACCGGGGCGGCGGCTGAGGAAACCACCACGGAAGCAGGAGCGGGTGCGGGGGCCACCGGAGACGCCACCGCGGCGGCGATAACACTGGGAGCAGCGCCAACCGCTCCGCCGCCAGCGTCGATTCGTCCAACCACGGTATTCACGCCAACCGTGGTGCCTTCCTGAATCAGAATTTCACCCATGACGCCGGCCACGGGCGAAGGAATCTCGGTGTCCACTTTGTCGGTGGAGATCTCAAACAGCGGCTCGTCGCGTTCCACGCGATCGCCAGGCTGCTTCAGCCACTTGGTCAGAGTACCTTCCACAATGCTCTCGCCCATTTGGGGCATAACGACGTCGATCATATACTCTCCATTTGTAAGGCAAATGCTTGGGCAACCCTGCGTCCCAGGGCCGCGACGACCTGGCCGCGACTCGCCTGGCATCCCAGGGCCCGCAGCGAAGTCACGGGCTTGGTCAAACCACAGGGGACGATGTACTGAAAATAACTCAGATCGGTATCCAGGTTCAGCGCGAAACCGTGCGAGGTGACCCAGCGGCTGATATGCACTCCAATCGCGGCGATCTTGCCCCGCGAAGTCCACACGCCGGTGGCGCCCGGCTCCCGTCCGGCGGCGATTCCAAACTCAGCCAGAACATCGATGAGAATCTGCTCCAACGCGCGGACGTACGCCGTCACGTCGCGTTTCCATTCCTTCAAGTCGAGGATCGGGTAACCCACGATCTGCCCCGGTCCGTGGTAAGTGACATCCCCGCCGCGATCGGTGTGATGGAACGCGATGCCGGCTCGCGCCAGCAATTCGGGCCGCGCCAGAAGATTTTCCTCATGCCCGTTCCGCCCCATGGTCACCACATGCGGATGCTCCACGATCAAGAGTTGATCCGGAATCTCGCCGCGCTTGCGCCGCTCGACCAACTGCTGTTGCAGCGCGAAGGCCTCGGCGTAGCCCATGCGGCCGAGGTCGCGCAGTTCGCAGACGGCGGGTGCGAGTGTGCTGCTAGGCATTGATGGCTTGCCCGTAAACGGCGTGGAAGGCCTCGCCGACGGCTTCGTAAATGGTGGGGTGGGCGTGAATGGTGTGGCGCAAAGTTTCCACCGTCGCTTCCGCTTCCATGGCCAGCACGCCTTCGCCGATCAGCTCAAACGCTTCCGGTCCGATAATGTGTACGCCGAGAATCTCGCCGTATTTCTGGTCGCTGACAATCTTGACGAAGCCGTCGTGGCGCCCCAGAATGCTGGCCTTGCTGTTGGCCACGAAGGGGAACTTGCCGGTCTTGACGTCGTAGCCCTGCACGCGCGCCTGGGCCTCGGTGAGTCCCACGCTGCCAATGCCGGGCTCGGTATAAGTGGCTCCCGGGATGCGGCCCTTGTTGACCGGCGTCACCGGCTGGCCCGCGATGTGCGCCATCGCCACCATACCCTCTGCCGTCGCCACGTGCGCCAACTGCGGCGTGCCCGCAACAATGTCGCCGATGGCGTAGACACCGGGCTCGCCCGTGCGCTGGTAAGGGTCGACCTTGATGAAACCGCGGTCGAGTTCCACGCGCGTGCCCTCCAGACCAAGGTTCTCCGTGTTCGGCTTGCGGCCGATGGCTACCAAGAGGCACTCGGCTTCCACCGTCTCTTCCTTGCCGTTGGCGAGTGTGGCAGTCAAGCGCACCCCGCTATCAGTGACCTGAATGTTGCCGGTACGGGCTCCGGTTTCCACGCGAATGCCGCTCTTTTTGAACACACGCTCCAGCTCTTTGGAAACTTCTTCGTCTTCCACCGGAACAATGCGCGGCAGCATCTCGAAAAGCGAGACTTTGGCGCCGAAGCGATGGAAGCACGAAGCAAACTCAACGCCCACGGCGCCCGCGCCCAGGATCGCCAGCGAGCTGGGTACGTGAGTCAGGTTCAGGATTTCAATATTGGTCAGGATGCGCCTGGCATCAGGCTGCAAGCCGGGCAGCACGCGGGCTTCCGAACCCGTCGCCAGCACGATGCTCTTGGCCTCCACCGTCTGTTTGGCGTTCTCCGAGGTAACTTCGACTTTCCCCGGACCAGCCAAACGCCCGTAGCCCTGGATGACATCCACCTTGTGCTTCTTCATCAGGAACTCGACGCCTTTGGCGTGCTTGGAGACGATGTTGTTCTTACGGTTCAGCACCAGCGGAAAGTCCAAGCGCGGGTTTTCGCAGTGAATCCCTTCGTCAACGGAATGCTGGAAACGCTCCCACACATCGGCGGTATGCAGGAAGGCTTTGGTCGGGATGCAACCCACATGAAGGCAGCAGCCGCCCAGCTTGCTGTCTTTCTCAATAATGGCTGTTTTCAGGCCGTACTGCCCCGCCCGAACGGCCGCCGAGTATCCGCCGGGACCGCTCCCGACCACGATCACATCATATGTCATGGATTTCTTTTAGTGTAGCAAGCGAGGCAGGAGACGGCCGCTTCGGCATTGGGTCCGTGTGGTGGGCGGCTCGCGTCACTGTACCCTTCTGGGTATGCCTTTTGGCGATGGTGCTCGATTCATGGCCGGGTATATACTCGTGCACCGCAGCCGTTCCACACATCAGCGGTTGCTCAAGGGGGTTGGTTAGATGCCGTCGAGTAGATATTCGGTCACGCGGTACATGGGAGTTCTGATCTTCTTCTTCTCCAGTTTGGCCTTGTTTGGCCAGACGACCGGCGCGGTCACAGGCGCGATTGTAGACCCCTCTAGTGCCCCTGTCGTGGGGGCCGAGGTCAAGCTGACCAGCGCCGCCACGGGCCTTAACCTGACCGCGACCTCTGACGGGCAGGGTAATTTCCAGTTCCTGTTAGTTCCGCCCGGCAACTATGCGCTGACGGCAGGGGCGCAAGGTTTTAAGTCGTTCCGCCGTGAAGGAATCGTCGTGGAAGCGGACCGTTCCCAAGCAGTTCCCATCGCTCTCACCATTGGTCAGGTCACGGAAACCGTTGAAGTGCAGTCTGGGGCCGTGCTACTGGAGGCCAATACATCGGAAGTCGGCACGGTGATGGACCGGGCCAAAATCGACAACCTGCCCCTCAGCGGACGCAATCCGATGGGTCTCGCCAATCTGATCCCCACCGTGAGAGGACTCAGCGCCTTCGGCGGGCCGGTTCTGGAAACCTTCCGCTCCGGGGCGGTCAACATTGGCGGCGGGACTCCCATTTCGCAGGGTTGGCTGATTGATGGACTGCCGGACGATAAGATCGGCGACGCCGCCGGCGGGATCACGTTTCTCACGGTGGACGCGACCCAGGAGTTCAAGGTAATCACGAATACGCCATCCGCCGAATACGGGCGCACCGGCGGCGGGATCATCAGCATCATCAGCAAAGGCGGGACGAATGAGTACCATGGCCTGCTTTTTGAATACTTGCGCAACACGGAGATGAAGGCCAACGACTTTTTTTCCAACCGGTCGGGCTTTCCGCGGACGCAGTTGAATGTCAATCAGTATGGCGGCACCTTCGGAGGACCCCTCAAGAAAGACAAGATCTTTTTCTTTTACAACTATGAGGGCTACAAGGAACGTCGCGGCTTCGGCCGTGTGAATACGGCGCCCACGGACCTGCAAAGGAGCGGCGACTTTTCCCAGACCTTCGCCGCCAACGGCGGGTTGATCTTAATTTACGATCCATCCACCACGCGGCCGAATCCAGCCGTTCCGGGCGGATACGTCCGCACTCCATTTCCGGGAAACAAGATTCCACTCAACCGTCAGGGCGCGCTCGCGCAAAAGATTTTTTCGATCTATCCCCGGCCCAATACTCAGGGTGCGCCGGTCACGGGCATCAACAATCTCTTCCAGAGAGGGTCGCAGCCGTCAAACCGTTACGACACGGGGTTGAAGGTAGATTACAACATTTCCGACCGGCAGCGGATTGCGGTTCGCTATACCAGAGATGTTGTGAGCTGGAATTACGCCAATTTCTGGTACAACCCGAATGTTCCCATGTCCGGGCTGCTGGAGAGCGAAGGAAGATATACCCACATTCCGCGCAACAGCTTTTCGATGGTTTATACCAATACGCTGAGCCCCACGCTGCTGTTGGATGCGAAGCTGGGATACAACCGTGATTGGGAAACGGGAGTCGGTGTTTTGTCACAAAAATACGGCGATGGCTATAAGCTCACGGATCTGGGTTACCCGGCCAACTACGCGGCGGAACTACCGACCGGAAGATTCACGCCGAAAGGGAACATTCCTAACCTGAATATCTCGGATCTTGTGACCGCGAACGGTTTCGTCAACGTCCTCATGGGATCGTCGGAAAACTACCGTGTCGGATATGATCCCGCCGCAAGTATTTCGATCACCAAGGTCAAGGGTTCGCACAACGTGAAGGTGGGCTACCTCTACGTTCTCTACGGCTTTAACACCGGCAACGGGCCTTCGCGGGGGCTCTTTGCCTTCGACCGGGGCTTTACCCAGGGGCCGGATCCGAACAGGGCCAGCGCCACTGCCGGCTTCGGCATGGCTTCCTTCCTTTTGGGCACGCCCTCGGGCACGCAACAATCCAATTCTCCGCTTCAGCACTACAATACCAACGCATCTCGATTTCACGCACTCTTCGTGCAGGATGACTGGAAAGTGGCCCGCAAGCTGACTCTGAACCTAGGCATGCGCTGGGAAAGCGAACAGCCCATCACCGACCGGTCGGGCGTGGTTACGAATATCGATCTCAACATTCCCTCACCCTTGCAGGTTCCGGGCATGAGCTTGAAGGGAGGAGCCACATTCCCGAATACGCAGGGAGGCTGGAACGCCAGCTACCGGCATTTTCAACCCCGCGGTGGCTTCGCTTACCAGGTGACCGACAAACTGGTGGCGCGTGGAGGGTACGGAATCACCTTCATTCCCACAAAAGGATACGCGCTTCCCTCGTTCTCTGGTTTCCGCACCAATAATCCGATGGTCACTTCGCTCGACAACGGGCTTACTCCGTTTAACACGATGGCGAATCCCTTCCCGAGTGGATTGGAAAAGCCGGCCAATGAAGGGTTGGGAGCGATGACCGCCGTGGGCAGTGACCTCCAGGGATGGAATCGCGGTATCTCCCCGGGCTTTTCGCAGCAGTGGAATTTAACTGTGCAGTACCAGCCCTGGAGAAATTGGTTGATTGAGGTAGCATACCTTGGAAATCGCGGCGAGCACTTGCTGACTTCGCAACCCATAAACTACAATCAGATCGACCCCCAGTACCTGGCGCTGGGAAATCAGCTCAATCAATCGGTTTCCAATCCGTTTTACGGGATCATCAAGACCGGCCCCCTGAGCAATCCCACAGTTGCCCGCCAGCAACTGTTGCGGCCGTACCCCCACTTCAACAGCATCAATGGAACCTTTGCGTATCTAGGAGACTCGATCTATCACGCGGGTACGCTCAAAGTCGAAAAGCGGTTTGATCACGGGTTTTCCCTCCTGCTTGCCTATACCAAGAGCAAGCTGATTGACGGCGCGGTGGGCGCTGCCGGCTCGACGCGCGGAGCGGCCGGCGCCATCTCCGCGACTGATCCCAACACGCCTATCTTGAATTGGTATAACTTGCGGGCCGAGCGGTCCCGCAGTATTGAAGACGTTCCGCAGCGCATAGTCCTGACAGGAATGTGGGAAGTGCCTTTCGGAAAAAATTTGAAGGGAGTGCAGAGGTTGATCGCCTACGGCTGGCACCTGAACGCGATCAGCACCTTGCAAGGCGGCCTTCCGATCGCGATTCAGTCGGGAAACACCAACCGTCCTAATGTAGTATCGGGACAGAACCCGGCGTCTGGAGAACAAACGTTAACCCGTTGGTTCAACACCGCGGCATACTCCGTGGTAGCACCCTTTACGTATGGGAATGCTTCCCGCACCATCCCGAACGTGAGCGGGCCTGGTATTCAAAATATTGACTGCTCCATTTTTAAGGATTTCTCAATTCGCGAGCGCTTTAAACTGCAGTTCCGTGGCGAAGCGTTTAATTTGTTCAATACTCCGCTCTTTGACGTTCCCGGACGCGACGTGAATACGGCGAGCTTCGGCGTCGTATCCTCTCAGCTCACCGGTCCGGGACCGAGAGAATTGCAGTTCTCTCTCCGCTTGAGTTTTTGACGCGGCGCCAGTGATCCGGCCGCTTCCGCATTCGGCTCACCGAGGGCTCTGGCCGATGCACTCTTATGCTCGCTGCGGTAGCGGCCCGGAGGCTGTCCATACTCGCGCTTAAATGCGCGATTGAAGGCCGCTTCCGATTCGTAGCCGACGCCGGCGGCAATTTCCGCGAAGCCCCGTGACGTCTTTTCGAGCGACCGGGCGGCTAATTGCAGTCTCCAGCGGGTCAAATACGTCATGGGGGGCTCGGAGAGATACTTGGTGAAGCGCTCTACCAGAGCCGACCGCGAAATCCCCACCTCGTCGGCAAGATCCGCGATGGTCCACGGATAGGCAACACGGCCATGCAGCAATCCCAGGCTTTTCCCCACGATGGGGTCGCGGTGCCCGCCAGCCAGCCCATTTGCTGTTCCGGCAAAGCGGCCACGTAGCGCCTCAGGGTGTCGACGAACAAGGCTTCCGAAAGTTGGCCAGCATGGCTTCGCTGCCGACGCTTCCCGAAGCAGCTTCTTCCACCGGGTGCAGAATGGAATTCTCAGCCAGTGCCCGGAGCGATCCGTACGGATGTTGACCTTGAAGACCGGGGGCAGTCCGCTCAGGATCGGCCGGCTCAGGTAGGGGTCGCAGGTCATGTAGCCGCACACAAAACGGGCGGTATCGCCACCGCCGCCCGCCTGTAAAGGACGCAAATCGCGCGCCTTGATCTTGGCGCTAATCCCGTAGGAAGGAAAGGGTGGCTTGGTCGCCCGATCGCTCATCAGGTGGTGTGGATCTCCGTGAGGAAAGATCACGATATCCCCGGAATGAAGCTCCAGCGATCGCCCATCCGGCATTTGCACAAGAGCACTGCCGTCGACAAGGAAATGGTAGAGGACCAGGTGTTCGGCTCCCGGGGCAAGCTCGGTCGCCATCTTATCGGATGCGGATGCGGAAAACCCCCAGGGAGCGGAAAACTCGGCGCTGAAAAACACCGCCCCGTTCAGCTTGACGCCGCTCAAGATTTCGGAAAAGGCATCCATATCGTTCCGTGGACTCTCTGCGAAGTTGCCCGGTCCCCGCGCAAAGGTATCTATTTCCTCCAGCCGTTCGAGCAAGTCATGGCGACGCTCGGGCATGGCCTATCCAGCAGACGCACTGCACAATTGTAGACCTGAAGCAGTCCGCTCGCAAAGTCGGTGAGTAGCTGGGATCACATAAAGGAGCAAGAACATGAATCGGATTTTCACTTTTCTCTACGGAGCCGCGAGCTATATCGTGTTCCTCGCGACGTTCCTGTACGCCATCGGGTTTATCGGCAACTTCGGCGTGCCCAAGTCCATGGATACTCCCGCCTCCGGCCCCTGGCAGACCGCATTGTGGATCGACTTGGGGCTATTGTCGCTGTTCGCGGTGCAACACAGCGTCATGGCCCGCCCGGCCTTCAAGCGCGTCCTGACGAAAGTGGTACCAGTGGCCATCGAGCGCAGTACCTACGTATTGGCGAGCAGCCTCGCGCTTCTGTTTCTGTTCTGGCAGTGGCAGCCCCTGGGCGGTACCGTCTGGGAGGTTCAAGATGACCTGGGAAGGGTGCTGCTTTTCGGCGGCTACGCGTTTGGCTGGACGCTGGTCCTGTTCGCCACGTTCATCATTAACCACTTCGATCTGTTCGGACTACGCCAGGTCTGGCGCCATCTGTTAAAGCAACCGCAGGCCAACGTGGAGTTTCGCACGCCATTTCTGTATCGCATCGTACGCCACCCCCTGTATGTAGGCTGGCTGTGCGTTTTTTGGTCCACGCCGGTCATGACCGCCACCCACCTGCTCTTCGCGCTGGTAACCACGGCTTACATTCTGTTGGCGATTCAACTCGAAGAGCGTGACCTGATGGCGGTGCATCCGGAGTACGCCGAGTACCGCAAGCAAGTTCCGATGATCGTCCCCGGACTGCCCCGGCAAATCGAAATCCCGCAGCCGGTGGTGGCAGCGGCGGAGATGCGTGTAAAAGCCGCCCGCTAGCCTGCAAACGGAGCCAGACATGAAACCCAGAGAGATCGTGGAGCAAATAGAAACGAACCCCGCCTTGCCCACCGGCCATGGCGACCGGTTCGCGGGATATGCGGTCCTGGGGCTTCCCTTCCGTTCCGGGCACGTGCTGGCCTTGCGCCGGTTTCCGGCCTCCTCGGTGGGACCCGGCTACACTTCCGTGTGGCATCGCGACCCGCGCGGCGCCTGGACGTTCTACTCGACGGTGAATCCGGACCTCGGATGTTCGCGTTACTTCGGCGGAGAGGTCACGCGCAACGTCGTCGGCCCGATCGAAATCGAATGGACGGCGCCGGCGCAGTTCACGGTAAATATTGAGAGCGCGCTGCGCTGGAACGTGAGGCTCCGGGCGTCCTGGTCAACACGGCTACTGAATGCGGCGGCGAGGCTGGCGCCGGACTCCTGGTGGCAAGAGCCTTTCATATTGAAGGCGATGGGCGCCGCGGCGCGGTTCGCGCTGGGAACCGGGAAGCTGAATCTTGCCGGAGAAACACCCAACGGCCAGGAGTTCATCGCCAATCCGCGTCGTCTGTGGCTAATAGAATCAAGTCAAGCCACCGTAAAGGGCCAGGATCTGGGACCAGTGGGCGCGCTCGCCCAGCAGGCTCGTTTGAACGACTTTCTGATTCCTCAAAAGGGACTCTTCGCGGTAGCGCGCGCGTTCCTGCGCCCGCGCCACCAAACCTAGTGCGCGCGCTCGGCGTACCGAATGCGCATAAAATAGACAACACACATAGACAACACACAAGGAGACATTATGAATCCAAATAAAGCGTTGTGGGAGAAAGGCGATTTCACCGCGATCGCCGCGTTTATGCGCGAATCGGGAGAGGCGCTGGTACAATCCCTGGGCATTGCGCCGCCGTTGCGGGTCCTGGACCTGGGCTGCGGAGACGGGACGACTGCGCTGCCGCTGGCCCGCTTGGGGGCGGACGTGACGGGCATCGACATCGCCCAGAACCTGGTGGCCGCCGGGAACCAGCGCGCGGCGGAAGCGGGGCTGCGCAATCTGACGTTTCAAGAAGGAGACGCGTGCAGCTTGCAAGGAGTCGCGGACGATAGCTTTGACATGACGCTCAGTGTATTCGGAGCCATGTTCGCGCCGAAGCCTTTTGACGTCGCCAAGGAGATGGTCCGGGTAACCAAGCCGGGCGGGCGGATTATCATGGGCAACTGGATTCCCAATGACCCGACGTTCGTGTCGCAGGTACTGAAGGTCAGTGCGGCGTTTACTCCGCCGCCCCCGGAAGGCTTCATCAGTCCCATGACCTGGGGCGTGGAAGCGAACATCGTCGAGCGCTTTGGCCAGGCCGGCGTGCCCGCCGAGAAGATATCCACGGTCCGGGACACATTCCGCTTCATCTCGCCGAGCAAGGGTCCCGCGGAGGTCATCGCATTGTTCAGGCAATTCTACGGTCCCACGATGAACGCTTTCGAAGCCGCTCAGAAGAACGGAAAAGAGGACGAGTTGAACAGCCAACTGGTGGAACTCGCGAAGGCGCAGAATCAGAGCGCCGATGGCGGCACGTCGATCGCCGCGACGTTCATGCGGGTGACGGTGCAACTCTGAGATTCCGGACGGACCCGATAGCGGGCCGGCAAGTCACTCCTCCCCCGGGGGATCAAGTCCCTTTGGGCTCCGCGACATGAAGCTGGACGAATCCCATCCGCGCCGGCCATCTGCGAAAAACAGGCCAGGAGCGGATGGCGCACGTGTTCAAGATTCTGGCGATCGACGGCGGGGGAATTCGCGGGATCATTCCGGCCACTGTGCTGATGGAAATCGAACGGCAAACTGGCAAGCGGGTTGCGGATCTGTTTGACCTGGTGGCCGGAACTTCGACGGGCGGCATTCTGGCGGCGGGGCTGGCGATGCCCGGCCACAACGGGCGGCCCGCCTACGCCGCTGGGGACTTGCGCGAACTGTATCTTCGGCAGGCGTCAACCATCTTCCCGCAATCGCTTTGGAGCAAAGTGAGGCGTCCGCTGGCGGAAAAGTATTCCTCCAGCGGCATCGAAAACGTGCTCAAGAAGTTCTTCGGCGCTAGCCGCCTCCAAGACTCCCTGTGCGGCGTATTGGCTACCAGCTACGAGATCCGGCTGCGCCAGCCCTGGTTTTTCCGTTCAGACCGTGCGGCGAAGGATGCAAGCTATGATTTTCCCCTGTGGGAAGTGGCGCGCGCGACCTCTGCCGCGCCGACCTACTTCCCTCCGGCCCGGCTTGGCAACGGGGAGTGGACGCTGATCGACGGCGGAACTTACGCCAACAACCCGGCGCTGTGCGCCTATGCCGAGGCGCGGCAGAGCCGTCCGGATGCGGAGATCCTGCTGGTTTCCCTTGGAACCGGCCGCCATGCCGAGGCGATCCGTTACCGGCCGGGGTTTCTGGGTTGGGCCAAGCCGATTCTCGACGTGGTGTTCGACGGCGTCAGCCGGACCACGGAATACCAGATGGAGCAGTTGCTCCCTTCAGTACGGGGCGTCCGACGGTACTACCGGTTGCAGACAGATTTGGCCGACGGCGAGGACGATATGGATAATGCCGATCCCGGCAACCTGAAGCGGCTGGTGGAGCGAGCTGAGACTCTGGTCGCGGAAAAAATGTCCCAGCTTCGCGAAGTTTGCGCGCAGCTCCAACGGTAAATTTTCCCTCTCATGAATCGTCCGGGCAGCCGATACATCTAACAAATGGAATAGAGAGCGCCTCTTTCCGGATGGAAGTCGACGTGCAGGAATAAAGTTTGCAGACAAGGGAGTCGCATGATTATCGGAGCCGCCATCGCCGGGTTGTTGATCGTTTCGCTGTTACTGGAAGCCATTTCGTCGCCTCCTAAGTCTGACGATACCGCCCACCCCGTCGAGAAGTAAGCCGTCCCAATCCGACGCATCTCCGTGACAATTCGGCACGTGACAATTCGGCACGCTCGCGCATTCCGAGTGTTGCTACCATAAAATATTCCAATGCTCCGCTTTGAAACCGCAGGGGAATCGCACGGGGAGTGCCTTGTCGCCACGCTGACGGGGCTGCCCGCCGGCGTCCCCGTATCTTTGGCCAAGATCGATCGCGAGTTGTGGCGCCGCCAGCAAGGCTTCGGGCGCGGCGGGCGCATGAAGATCGAAACCGATAAGGCCCATATCGTCAGCGGGGTACGGCACTCGCAGAGCATCGGTTCGCCGATCGCGATTCTGCTGGAAAACAAAGACTGGAAGAACTGGACCGAAGCCCTGCCGGTGGAGACGTTCGAGGGCGCCGAAGGCAAGACCAAGCCGCTGACCCGGCCTCGTCCCGGCCATGCCGACCTGGCGGGAGCGCTCAAGTACAACTTCCATGACGCCCGCTACATTCTGGAACGCGCCAGCGCCCGCGAAACGACTTCGCGGGTGGCCGTGGGCGCTCTGGCCAAGGCCTATCTGGCGGAATTTGGGATCGGCGTGCTCAGCCACGTCATCGCGGTGGGCAGCGAGCGGCTGGAACGGTCCGCAACCTGGGAAGAACTGGTGGCGCTCAGTGAACGCGACGAGGTCCTGCTCGGTTGCGTGGATGCCGAGGCTGAGCAGCGGATGAAGCTCGTGGTCGACGAGGCCTACAAGACCGGCGACACCGTGGGCGGCGTCTTCGAAGTGATCGCGCGCGGGGTTCCGCCGGGGCTGGGGTCGCATATTGCCTGGGATACGCGGCTGGATGGAAGACTGGCACAGGCCATCGTCTCCATGCAGGCCGTGAAGGGCGTCGAAGTGGGATTCGCCGCGGAGGGTGCGGCGGCGTTCGGTTCGAAAGTCCAGGACACGATCCACTACAGCCGCGAACAGCAGGCCTTCACGCGGGGCGCCAATCGCGCAGGAGGAGTGGAAGGTGGCATGACCAACGGCCAGGACATCCTGGTGCGCGGCATGCTGAAGCCGATCTCGACATTGCGCAGGCCGCTGGAAAGCGCGGATCTGGTGACCCACGAAGCTTCCCCCGCCGCTTATGAGCGCAGCGACGTCGCGGTGGTGCCCGCGGCGGGCGTGATCGGCGAGGCCATGGTGGCGCTGGTGCTGGCCGGGGCCATGATCGAGAAATTTGGCGGCGACTCCATGCTGGAAGCCAAGCGGAACTACGCAGGTTATCTCGAACAGGTGAAGAACTTCTGATGATTTATCCGATCGTGAAGTACGGACATCCGGTCCTGGAGCAGCGCGGCGCTGACGTCACCGAATTCGATACGCCGGAGTTGCACAAGCTCATCGAGGATATGTTTGAGTCGATGTACGCGGCCAAGGGCGTGGGACTGGCGGCGCCGCAGATCGGCGTCGGGCAACGCCTGGCGGTTATCGACACGTCCATCGGCGAGGACCCGGCAGCGAAGATCTTGCTGATCAACCCCGAGATCCTTCACATGGAAGGCTCGCAGAAAAGCGAGGAAGGGTGCCTGAGTATTCCGACGTTCCGCGAACAGGTGAACCGTCCGAAAAAAGTCACCGTGCGGGCGCAGGACGCCACCGGCAAGCCATTCGAGATGACCGGCGAGGATCTGCTGGCGCGGGCTTTTCTTCACGAAACGGATCACCTGCATGGCAAGCTCTACATCAGCCACGTGAGCGCGCTGAAGCGCGACTTGATCCGGCGCAAAATTCGCAAGCTGCAAAAGCTCGGCGAGTGGGATTAGATACCGAGGGCCAAAGGCCAGGAGCCAGAACCAAGATGAAGCTCGTGTTCATGGGCACGCCCGGCTTCGCGGTTGGGAGCCTGGAGCGGATCGTGAAAGCGGGCCATCAGGTCATCGCGGTCTACACCCAACCCGACCGACCCAAGGGGCGCGGACAGAAAGACGCCCTGCATCCGGTGAAGGAAACCGCACTGCGGCTGGGGCTTCCTGTCTATCAACCCGAGCGGATGCGGAGGCCGGAGGTCGTCGAGCAACTGCGCGCGATGGCTCCGGAGGCGATCATCGTCGTCGGCTACGGGCAGATCATTCCCAAGGCGATCCTCGACATTCCACCGCTGGGGATCTTCAACGTGCACGCTTCCCTGCTCCCGAAATATCGCGGCGCGGCGCCGATTCAATGGGCCATCGCGAATGGTGAGCCCCGCACGGGCGTGACTATCATGCGCATCGATGAAGGCCTGGACACCGGCGGCATTCTGCGCGCGTGGGAAACGGAGATCGGTCCGGAAGAAGACGCCGTCCAATTGGGCGCGCGTCTGGCCCAGGCCGGCGCGGATCTCCTGGTGCAAACGCTCGCGGAACTGGCTGCGATCCAGCCGCTGCCACAAGACGACTCGCGGGCGACGTACGCGCCTATTCTCAAAAAGGAAGACGGCAAGATTGACTGGCAGCTTCCAGCTCGCCAGATCTTGAATCGCATTCGTGGTTTCGAGCCATGGCCGGGCGGTTACGGATTCCTGCGCGGGCAGCGCTTGCAGATCTGCAAGGCGGCGCTGGGCGATCCGGCACTTCCGCCGGGGGCGCTGCGAGTGGTGAATCGAAAGCTGTACGCTGGTTGCGGAGACGGGGAATCGATCGAACTACGGGAGGTTCAGTTGGAGGGTAAGAAGCGAATGCCGGCGGCGGCGTTTCTAAACGGGTTTTCGGTGACGGGTGGCGAGGTTCTGCCATGAACTTGCCGCGGGGCTTTCGCTACGCGGCGACTTACGCGGGGATTCGCAAGGTCGTCAAATCGGACCTGGCCTTGATTGTGTCGGACACGCCCGCCGCAGCCGCCGCTGTGTTCACACGGAATCGCGTGGTAGCGGCGCCGGTGACGCTGGCCCGGAAGAATTTGAAAGCTTCGCGCGGCACGGCCTGCGCGATCCTGGTCAACGCGGGCAACGCCAACTGCGCGACACGCACGGGAGATAAAGTCGCTCTCGAAACGGTGCGCGCGGCGGCGAAAGCACTCGGCGTGAAGCCCGAGCAGGTCCTGCCGGCATCCACCGGCGTGATCGGCGTCGAGATGGACGCGAGCAAGATCGTGGAGACTCTTCCGAAATTGGTCGCCAGGCTCGACGCGGCGTGCTTCGATGCAGCCGCGGCGGCCATCATGACCACCGACACAGTGCCGAAGACGGCCTTCGCGGAAATCAAGAGCGGCCGCAAAGTGGCGTTCGTGGCGGGAATGACGAAGGGTTCGGGCATGATCCAGCCCAACATGGCGACCACGCTGGGATTCGTGGTCACCGACGCGGCAGTGTCTCCGGCCGTGTTGCGCTCGGCTCTGAAGCGGGCCATCGGCCACAGTTATAACCGCGTTTCCGTGGACGGCGACACTTCCACCAACGACATGGTGGCGGTGCTGGCCAATGGAGCGTCCGGCGTGAAGCCGCCGGCGAAGGCGTTCGAGGCGGCGCTCACCAGCGTCCTGGAATCTCTGGCGCGGCAGATCGCGCGCGACGGCGAGGGCGCGAGCAAACTGGTGACGATCGATGTAGAAGGCGCGGCCAACGAGCGTGCCGCCGAGAAGATTGCGCGTTCGATCGCGAACTCGCCGTTGGTCAAGACCGCGATTGCCGGTTCCGATCCCAACTGGGGCCGCATCATCTGCGCTGCCGGCTATTCGGGCGCGGCCTTCGATTCGCGGAAGGTTGATATCGACATGCAAGGCATCCCGGTATGCCGGGGCGGCCTGGCCGCTGACTTTTTCGAAGACGTATTGAAAGCCAAGCTCGACGAAAAAGACTGCCACATCCGCTTTGCACTGCGCGGCAGTGGGCGCGGCCGCGCGCGCTTCTGGACCTGCGATTTCACCTACGACTACATCCGGATCAACGCCAGTTACCGGACTTAACATGCGTCTAGCGGCGTTACTCCTGTTCACGAGCCTTGCTTTCGCCGAGCCGCCGGCGGATGTGAGGGACTTCTTCCGCACGGCAGCCGAAGCGTTGGTGAACGACGATGCGTCGGCCTTCCTGGCGAAGTTTGACCGCAGCCTGCCGGGATATGACACGCTGCGCGGCCACGTTCAGGGATTGCTCGCGGGTCACGACGTGGGCTCATCCATCGAGATCGTCAACCACGAAGGCGACAATCAGAGGCGGACCCTCGAACTCGATTGGGTCCTGGTCACCACCGAAAAGGCCGCGAATCACAGCAACGGCATCACGCGGCGGCGGATCGTCAAATGCCGCATCGAGCGTCGCGGGAAACAGTGGAAGATCACCGCGTTCGAGCCGGTGGAATTTTTTAAGTACTAACGCGGGCGGCCGCTGGCCTCCGTCACGCCGGCTAATCCGCTTACTTCGCCGCCCGCTTCTGCTCCGGCAACGTCAACGCGATCGCAAGCGACGCCCAACCGGCTCCTCCCGCCGAGATCCATTGATTGTGCCCGAACGGATACCCACTCTCGAAGTACGGCTGCGTGGGATAGGACCGCGTCTTCACTAGCCACGCGCCGTTCTGATATTGATTCGCCAGCAGAAACGCCACGCCCTTGCGGTAGGCTTCCGCGGTCACTGGAACCCCTGCCTCGTGCAACGCATACAGAGACGTCCCCGTGGCGTACGCATCCGGTGCATCCCGTGGCCTCTGCGCCCATCCGCCGTCCGCCTTCTGCCGTGCCATCACCTCGCGAACTGCATCATCCACCGCCGTCCGTGCGGCTTTGGTCCACACCAGTCCCATCAGCCGCATGTTGCGCTCTTCCGCGGAACCCGGCTTCACCGCCAACAGCCACTGCCGCGTGCGGCGTAATTTTTCCCCCAATTCAGCTTGTGCGCCTTCGATGGGATACAGCGTCAACGCCCGGACTGCCAACGCCGTCTGGCTGACCACGCTATCTTCCAAGGGTGGCCGCGAAATGCCGTTGCCCACCCAGCGCCCGTCCGGCATCTGCTGCCCTGCCGTCATGTGCACAATTCCCGCCGTGATCCGGTCCAGAGGGTGTCCCGCCGCCTTCAGTGCCGCCATCACGTACCCTACCGTGACGAAATTGCCCGGCGGCTGGTCCCCTTGCAATGCCGCTTCCGATTGGATTTGGTACGACTCCAGAATCAGTTCCAGATTCTTTTGCGCAAACTCCTCCTTCACTACGATGCCCTTCCGGCGGGCAACCGCCGCTGCTTCCACCGGCAACGTGTGGCTGTGGCAAGTGATACACTTCCGCTTCTCATAGATCACCGGGCCCGTGGGCAGCAGCAGCGCCAGACTGCGGCTCAACGACGTCTTGGCATCCGCGATCCCGCCCGGCTCCGGCGCCGGGTACGATTCGTGACGCGGTCCGCTTCCCGGTTTGGCGCCAAACGCGCGCAGCACATCGATCTTCGCCTGATCGGCGCGATACACGGCCCAGTCGAGCGGCCGTTCGCCATCCGTATCCTGCGCGTTCGGGTTGGCGCCCTTCTCGAGTAACACCTGCAACGTGGCCGCACCCGCTTGCTCGGAGGCAGCCGCCGTCATCAGCGGCGCCCTGCGGTACACACCGGTGGTGGCATTCACATCGGCGCCCATCCCGATCCATCGCTCGATCAGTTTTGGATCGTGCCAGTTGACCGCCATGGTCAGCGCGTCGGGCGGGACTTTGGCGCCGATCGAAAGCAGATATTCGATGATCGGCGGATCATGGCGCGCCACCATGCGCGTCCTGCCCGGATAGTCTTCCGCGGGATCGCACCCGTGTTCCACCAGAAAGCGCACCACCGTGACATCGGAGGAGAACACCGCCCGGCTCAGCGCGTGTGCGCCGCTCCCATCCTTGGCGTGAAGATCGGCGCCTCTGTCCAGCAGCAACTTCAGCAACTCCACTGTCCCCGGATAACTCGCCGCAATCAGCAACGGCGTCCGCTGCAAGTTCCGCGAGCGTGCGTTCACGTTCGCCCCACGCGCCACCAGCAATTTGACCTTCGCCAGATCGGGGATGGCCCACATCAGCACCGTGGCCCCGGCGGGATTAGTGGCGTTGGCGTCCGCGCCGCGATCGAGCAGAAGTCGCATGCAATCCAGCCCGGCGAAAAGCGCGGCCGCCATCAGGGCCGGCGTGCCCTCAGCATCCTTGGCGTTGGGACTTACTCCGCGATCCAGTGCCAGCTTGAGGGCGCGAGCATCGGCTTTGTGAATTGCCTGGAACAACGAATCCGCCGCCGGCGGCTCATGGGCGTTCTGCTGAGCAAGAGCGCCGCCTGCAATCCAGGCAAAGGTCAGCCCAAATACGAGTGAAACGCGATAAGGCACGGAAGCCTCCTTGCGATGCCCGACCGATCAGGACCCTACGGTACCATGCCCATTTTCTTACAGCGATGCCTCCATGGGCATCGCGAGTGGCGGTTCCGTCAAGAAGTCGAGCTTCTCCATGCGGGCCAAAGCCGCGCGGATGGAGGCTTCCGTCGTAGGCTCGACCGTGATCACGAACGGCAGGTTACTGGCGTTCTCTTCGGGCAATTGCAGCACGGCTTCGATGGAAATGTTTTCCGCCGCTAGCGCAGCGGCCAATTGCGCAATGATGCCGGGTCGATCCTTCACGCGGAAGCGCAGATAATACGCCGCGCGGTTGAGCGTAATCGGAATCGGGCAGTATTCGCCGAGGCGGGCGTGCGCAAAGGGCGACACTCGTTCAGGGCTTCCCGACCGGATCTCGCGCGCCACGCGCATCAAGTCGCTCACCACCGCGACACCGGTGGGATGCGCGCCGGCCCCGCGGCCGTAGTAGAACGTGTCGGCGCCGTAACGTCCACGCACCCAGATGGCATTGTAAGCGCCGCGCACGCCGGCCAAAATCGTCGACTGCGGAATCAGCGACGGACGCACGGATAGCAGCAACCCTTCCGGCGTTTGCCGCGCCATGCACACCAGCCGGATGGTGTGGTTGAGAATGTGGGCGTAGCCAAAGTCGATGGGCGAAATGCGGCGGATGCCCTCGGTGTAAACATCGGCCGGGAAAATCCGTTCGCCGAAAGCCAGCGCGGAAAGAATCACCAGTTTCGAGCGCGCGTCGAAGCCGTCCACGTCGGCGGTGGGGTCCGCTTCGGCGTAACCGGCGGCCTGCGCCTCTTGCAGCACTTCTTCGAAGCCGGCGCCGCGCCGCTCGATCTCCGTAAGGATGTAGTTGCAGGTGCCGTTCAGGATGCCGTAGAAGTTCGTGACGCGGTCGCCGGAAATTCCTTCGCGCAGCACCGTGTGGATGGGAATGCCTCCCGCGACGCTCGCTTCCATGGCCAGGTTGATGCCCGAGGCGATGGCCTGATCCCACAAGTCCGCACCCGAAGCCGCCATGAGCTCCTTGTTGGCGGTGACCACCGACTTCCCCTTGGCCGCCGCGGCTTCGATGATCTCGCGCGCGACCGTGGTGCCTCCGATCAGCTCGGCCACAATTTGAATATCGGGGTGATCGACCACTTCGCGCCAATCCGCGGTGCGCAGAGGAGCGCCCAGCGCCGCGGGAATCTGCTTGTGGACCACGCCGCGGCTGCACACGGCGGCGACGCGCAACGGGAAGCCCAACTTGAGCGCGATCTGATCCGCGTTTTCGGCGAGAATATCGAGCGTGCCAGAGCCGACATTGCCGAGCCCGATGACTCCTATATTGACTGGCTGCATAAAGAAGGGTGGTTCCTTCTATTGAAACACTTCTGATGGGTACCACACGAGCGCTGCGGACAGGCGCCGTGTTACGCTGAAACCGTTTGCCCCCACTATGACTGTGACCCGCGAAAAATCCCAACTGATGAGCGCTTCCGAGATTGACCGGACCCTGGTCCGTTTGGCGCATGAAGTCCTCGAACAGACCAAGGACTTGGGCAAGCTGGCTTTGATCGGTATCCGCCGCCGAGGCGTTCCTTTGGCCGAACGCCTGGCGCAAAAACTCGACGCTTTGGAGCATCGCAAGATTCCGGTTGGAATCCTGGACATCAACCTGTATCGCGACGATCTATCGACGGTTGCGCAGCAGCCGGTTCTCAATGCGACAGACATCCCGTTTTCAGTGACCGGCAAAGACATCATCCTGGTGGACGATGTGCTCTATACCGGCCGCACGGTGCGCGCCGCCATGGATGCGATGTTCGATCAGGGCCGTCCCGATAACGTGCACCTGCTGGTGTTGATTGACCGCGGGTGGCGCGAACTGCCGATTGAAGCCCGCTTCGTGGGGCGCATGGTGCAGACCGATGCCAACGAAATCATCGAAGTGAAATTCCAGGAGATCGACGGGATGGAAAAGGTGCTGCTGGTGGAGAAGGTGGCATAGGGAAGCGCATTGATGAAAGGGCTGCTGGGCATTGAGGACCTGACGCGGGAGGAAGCGCAGGCGATTCTGGACCGCGCGCGCGATTTTCAAACACCCACGGGCGAGCGCCCCCGCCGCTTTGAACTCTTGAAAGGGCGCATGGTGGTGAACCTGTTCTTTGAGGCCTCCACGCGCACGCGCACCAGCTTTGAACTCGCCGCGAAGCGTCTGAGCGCGGACGCGGTGTCGATTACGGCGCAGGCTTCGAGCGTATCCAAGGGTGAATCCCTGGTGGACACGCTGAACACACTGGGCGCCATGCGGCCGGACGCCATCATCATGCGGCACGCGGCATCGGGCGCACCGCATTTTCTGCAGCGGCACCTGGGAATACCGATCATCAACGCGGGCGACGGCACGCACGAACACCCGACGCAGGCGTTGCTCGACGCGCGTACGATTTTGGATCGCGGCAAGAGCCTGGAGAAGTTGCGCGTTGCGATTATCGGCGACATCGCGCACAGCCGCGTGGCGCGGTCCAACGTATATCTGCTGTCCAAGTACGGCGCCGATATCGTGCTGTGCGGACCGGCTTCCCTGCTTCCTCCGGAGTTGCGCCTGCTAGGGCCTGGCGTCACGCTGACCACGGACATGAACCAGGCGATTCGCGACGCCGACGTAGTGATGATGTTGCGCGTGCAACTGGAACGCCAGCACGAGGCGGCGTTCCCGGCCGGTGAATACTTCTCGTTCTACGGTCTGCGGCCGGAGCACATGAAGCTCGCCAAGCCGGATGCCATCGTGATGCACCCGGGCCCGATCAATCGCGGACGCGAGATTTCCTCGGAAGTGGCGGATTCGCAACGCTCGGCCATTCTGAATCAGGTGGAGAACGGGATCTCGGTACGAATGGCGGTCTTGGAACGCGTCTTGAACGGATAGCTCATGGCAGCGCTGCTTATTAAGAACGGAAGAGTGATTGACCCGGCCTCGGGGCACGATGGCGTGGCCGATGTGTGGATCGAAGACGGCTTTATCAAGGGTGTCGGCGCGGGGCTCACCGCCGCGGGCGCGGAAGTATTCGACGCGACCGGCCTGGTCGTTGCCCCCGGCTTCATCGACATGCACGTTCACCTGCGCGAGCCCGGATTCGAGCACGCCGAAACCATTGAGACGGGCGCGCGCGCCGCGGCCGCGGGAGGCTTTACTTCCATCTGCCCGATGCCGAACACAGCGCCGGTGAATGACAGCCCGACCGTCACCACCTACATCATCGAAAAAGCCCGGCGGCATGCGATCGTGAACGTTTTCCCCATCGGCGCGATCACGAAGGGTAGTCAAGGCGAGGAACTCGCGGCAATCGGCTCCATGCGGCAGGCGGGCGCCGTAGCGATCTCCGATGACGGGCGGCCAGTGATGAACGCGCGATTGATGCGCAGAGCCATGGAATGCGCCCGCAGCTTCGGGATGCCGGTGATCAACCACTGCGAGGATCTGCATCTGAGCGCGGGCGGCGACATGCACGAGGGCGCCGAATCCGTGCGGCTCGGCTTGCGCGGCATTCCCGGGTGCTCGGAAGATGTGATGGTGGCGCGCGATATCCTGCTCGCGGAAGTCACAGGAGCGCGGTATCACGTGGCGCACATTTCCTCGCGGCACTCGGTGGCGATGGTGGCGTTCGCGAAACTCCAGAAACTTGCGGTCACGGCGGAAGCGACGCCGCACCACCTGGCGATCGCCGATAGCGACATGATCCCCTACGACAGCAACTTCAAGATGAAGCCGCCGCTGCGCTCGTCGAGCGACGTCAACGCGGTCGTCGAGGGTATCGTGAATGGCGCAATCGACGCTATCGCGACGGATCACGCTCCGCATCCGGGCAGCGAGAAGATGCAGGAGTTTGAGAGGTGCCCGTTCGGCATCCTGGGCTTTGAGACTGCGCTGGGACTGGCTCTGGAGCGTCTGGTACACCCCCAGAAAATCGGCGTCGCGCAACTGATCCCGCTATTCACAACGAATCCCGCGCGTATTCTCGGTATCAACCGGGGGACGCTCGCGCCGGGCGCTCCTGGCGACGTGACGGTCTTCTCGACCGATCGCCAGTGGACTTACGACGTGAATAAATCGTTTTCCAAGAGCCGCAACTCCCCGTTCGACGGAACCACATTCCGCGGCGGCCCGGTGGCCACGATTGTCAGTGGGAGGATTGTCTGGAGGGCCGAGGACTAGAAGGTCACAATCCCATAAATATGGGAAGATGAAGTTGTGAAGACCACGCTGGAAATCCCCGACCCAATTTTCCGGAAAGCCAAAGTGAAGGCCGCCGAGCGGGGAATCCCGCTGCGGCAATTCGTAACCGAGGCCGTCGAGGAGAAGCTTGCGGCGGCACCGGTATCCGGCGAAAAACCGTGGATGAAGTTTGCCGGCGGATTGCGCCATCTGCACAATGAGACGATTCGTATCAATAAGCTGATGGAAGAGGAATTCGAGCAGATCGAGCCTGAGGACCGGCTTTGATTCTGGACACGAATGCATTGTCGGCGTTTGCCGACAACATTCCCAGTGCCGTTAAGGCTGTTTCCACAGCGGGGTTGGTGGCGATCCCGGTCGTGGTATTGGGCGAGTACCGGTATGGCATCGCCCACTCCAGGCGGGCACGTAATTACGAGCAATGGCTTCGACCGTTTCTCGAAACTTGCCAGATTCTGGAAATCACCGAGGAAACTATCCCGTGGTACGTCGGTGTTCGTTCCGAGTTGCGCCACCTAGGCAGACCCATCCCCGCCAATGATGTCTGGATCGCGGCTCTTGGCCGCCAGCATGGCCTCCCAGTGCTGAGCCGCGATGCTCATTTCGACCGCGTCAAAGGGCTGCGGCGCTTGTCGTGGTGAAGGAGAGCTAAGGTTCCCGCTGGGCGCCGCACTCCGCGCACGGGCAGATGCGGCGCAGGTGATCGAACGAATAGATGCCGGTGTTGTGGCCATCGGACCAGTCGATGCGGATCGCGTAGCCTCCCACGGCCTCCACGCTGAGCATTTTGAGCGTGGCTTTGTACATGGGAAACAGCTCCTTCCCGCCGCTCCCTCCCCCGTTCGCTCCGTAGCTGGATTTCTGGGGCGCCGTTCCGTGCGCTCCCGTGCAGGTGGCGCAGGGGCATTCGTCGCGCAAATAGGCGAGCCCGTACTCGCTGTGGTGACGGTCTTTCCAATCGATCTTGATGCCCTTGGACTTGGAAATGGCGATGTGTTCGGGTTCCTGGGGCGGCAGACTCACTGATTCACTCTCTCAATGTCACGAACGCCGGAGATGCGGCGGATGGCGGAAACCACGCGCTCCAATTGTTTCTTGTCCTTTACTTCAATGGTCACATCCATAATGGCTCCGTCGGCGGCGCGCTCGTCGTCGCTGCGCGCTTCCAGGCTGCGGATGTCGGTCTGCTCGCTGAACAGCGCGGCGGTCAACTGGCTCAGCATGCCGGGCCGGTCCTCGGTGTGAATGAGCAGTTTCACCTGGAACGTTTCCTGGGCCGCGCGGGCCCACTCAACGTCGATCTTGCGCTCCACTTCGTACATCAGATTCTGCACGTTGGAACAGTTCCGCGAGTGAACGGCGACACCTTTGCCGCGCGTCACGTAGCCCACGATGGCCTCCCCGCGGATCGGGTTGCAACACTTGGCGCGATACACCAGCAGTTCGTCCATCCCTTTGACGCGGATCACCAGGTCCGGGTCGGCCGGGGCAGCGGAACGGTCCGGCGCATACGCGGGAACCTGGACTGCTTCGGGTGCCTCGGGTCCAACCTGGTCCGGTGCCAACTTCTGCAGAACCTGACGAGGGGAATACTTCCCGTATCCGAGCGCCGCGTGCAAGTCTTCCATCTTGCTGCACCCGTATTCGGCGGCGACCGATTCGATTTGAGCCTTGGAGACGCGGCTCATGGCTACGCCGAGCCGGCGGGCTTCGCGCTCCAGGTATTTCTCCCCGATCTCGATGGACTTGGCGCGCTCGGTGGTATTGATGACGTGCCTGATTTTGTTGCGCGCGCGCGGCGTCTTGACCAGCGCCAGCCAATCTTTGCTGGGCAGGTGTCCAGGTTGCGTAAGAATTTCGACCACATCGCCGTTGCGCAGCCCGTATTTCAACTGCACCATGCGCCCATTGACCTTGGCGCCCGTGCACGTGTTCCCAACGTCGGAGTGGATGGCGTAGGCGAAGTCGATCGGCGTGGCGTCGCGCGGCAGAATAATGACGCGGCCTTTGGGCGTGAAGGTGTAGACTTCCTCGGGGTAGAGGTCCACCTTGAGGGTGGACATGAATTCCGTGGGGTCGTGCATTTCGCGCTGCCACTCCACCAACTGGCGGAGCCAGGCCATCCTCTGGTCGTCTTCGGCGGCGCCGCGGCGGCCCTCCTTGTATTTCCAGTGCGCGGCGATGCCTTCTTCGGCCACGCGGTGCATCTCGTCGGTGCGGATCTGCACTTCAAAATGCCGCCCGCCAGGGCCCATCACCGAAGTGTGGAGCGACTGATACAAATTGGGGCGCGGAATGGCGATAAAATCCTTGATGCGGCCGGGGATGGGATGCCATTCGTTATGAATCACGCCCAGCGCCGCGTAGCAGTTCTTGACGGAATCCGTAATGATGCGCACGGCCAGCAGGTCGTAGACCTGATCCAGCGTGATCTTCTGCCGCTTCAATTTCTGGAACACCGAGTACGCCCGCTTCAGCCGCCCGTCCACCCGCGCGGGGATGCCTTCGCGGGCCAGCAGCAGCTCGACGGTGTGTCTGATTTCCTTGAGGAAAGTCTCGTTGGCGGCGTGCTGCGATTCAAAGTCTCTGAGCAGACCGGCGGCGGCCTCCGGTTCCAGGTAGTGGAACGCGAGATCTTCCAGCTCGCCGCGGATCTTGCCCATTCCCAGGCGGTGCGCGATGGGTGCGTAGATCTCCATGGTTTCGGTGGCGATGCGCTCCTGCTTTTCGCGCGGCAGGGAGCCTAGCGTGCGCATGTTGTGCAGACGGTCCGCCAGCTTCACCAGGACCACGCGGATGTCGTTCACCATGGCCAGCAGCATCTTGCGGACACTCTCCGCCTGGCGCTCCTCGCGGTTGGCAAGATTGAGTTTGCTCAGCTTGGTGACGCCATCGACGCAGCGGGCCACGTCCTCGCCAAATTCGCGCTTGACCTCCGCAATGGTCGCGCTGGTGTCCTCCACCACATCGTGCAGCAGCCCGGTCTGCAGGCAGACCATATCCATGTTCATGTCCGCCAGTTGGCGCGTGACCAGAACCGGATGCACCATGAACGCCTCGCCGGAAACGCGTTGCTGATTGCGATGACGTTCGGCCGCGAACTGGAAGGCCTTACGAAGGGGCGCCAGATCTTCGCTGGGACGAAGCTTGACGATACGCGCCTCCAGCTCCTGGTATAGGAGTTCCACTTCCCCAGGCGCGGGCGCCAGGACCGGCGTTACCGTCACGGACGCGGGGAGGACAGCGGCCTGAGGGGGTTCCGGCATACTCATCTATTAGTTTAGCGGCAGTTTAACGGACGATGAAAATAGAAAAGGACAGTACGCCATTTCTGGCCTACTGTCCTGAAGCCCTTAAGTACTGAGACCTAGTCCTGGATGATGCCGCCCGAAGTCTTCTTCTCGGCGCGTTCCTGCTTGAGTTTCTTGGTGTCCAGAGCCTTTTGGAGCCAGGAATCGGCCTCTTCGATCTGCTTCTTGTAGGCGTCCTTATCATCGGCGAGGTCGGCACGCTCGCGGATCAAGAGGTTCTTGTAAGCCATGGCGTCGTCACTTTCCTTGTCGATTTCCAGGGCCTTGTCCAGGTTCTTGATGCCGTCCTCGATCGTCGGCATATACTTGGCGGTGAGCTCCGTTCTTGTTTTTTTATCCTTGAGCGGTCCGGGTTCATCCGGTTTCATGTTGCCATTGACGCGAGCCGTCATCAGAGCCGGATAGAACTTCTTCTGGGCGATGGCGCCCAGGCTGTAGTAGCCATCGCGGTTCTTGGGATCCGCGGTGACCAGCTTGGTGTACCAGCTGGCCGCCTCATCGAGCTTGCCTATTTTTTGTTCCAACGGAAGCGGGTCCGCCTCGTTGAACGCGAGCGAGGCCAGCGAAGCCAGCGCGACGCCGTTGTTGGGATCCTTGTCCAGAACTTTGTTGAACTCGTCTTTGGCCTTGGCGGAAAACTGGAGATTTTCAGGGGACACCGCGCCCGGAATCCACTGCATCATATAGGCGGTGGCCAGGTAGACGCGGGCGTTGGGATTTTCCGGATCCAGATTAATGGCTGCCTGGAACAGATCCACGGCCACGGAATACTTCGCGTTCTTATACGCGGTGACGCCCTTGTTGAGGTCGTCGCGGGACTTCAGCTTGTTACAGCCGGTGCCCAACAGCGTGAGGGCGCCAATCGCGAGCGTGGCGCCGAGGAGCGTCGTTTTACGCATCATGTTCATCATTCTCCCTCCGCGTTACTGACCGAGTTCAGCCTTGGGAGTCATCAGCCCGACCTTGTCGATAGCCGCACCCTTGGCGATGTCGATCGCGTGAGCGACCGTCTGAAAATCCAAGTCCGGATCGCCCTTGACGAAGACCACGCGCTCGGCGCGGGTCTTGAAGACATCCGTCAGACGGGCTTCGAGCTGGTCGACGTTGATAGGGTCCTGGTTGAGGTGCATCGACTTGTCTTTATCAATGACGATCACGACCGTACGGTCCTGCCCAGGCGGCGGCGGCGGCGTATTGGGCGGCGGCGGCTGAGGCGCCAGAGCCTCCAAACCGTGCGGTGTCAGAGGCGTAATCACCATGAAGATGATCAGCAGCACCAACAGCACATCAATCAGGGGCGTCATATTAATATCTGCACGGGGACCTTGATTAGCCCCCCCCACTGCCATTGACATATAGAAATCTCCTTAACTACTACAAATAATACCGGTTGCCTTACTGCGCGGCGGCCGGGGTGGTGGGCTTCCTCTCGCCAGCAACCTGCTCTGTCAGCAGACCCAACTGATCCACGCCGGCGGCGCGCAGGTTGTCCACAACGTCGGTCACCCGCTCGTACTTCGCACGCATATCGGACTTAATATATATGGTCTTATCCAACCGGTTGGTGAGCAGATCGCGGACTTTTCCCGACAGCTCTTCCACGGTCAGACGCTTATTGCCGGGGCTGAGAAAGAGTTCGCCATTGCGCGTGATCGCGACCAAAATCGCGTCTTCCTTGTCGGCATCCTTCATCGCGATGGGATGGGCGGTTTTCACCAGCTCCACTGCGGCGCCCTTGGTCAACATCGGCGTGATCACCATGAAGATGATCAACAGCACGAGCATCACGTCCACCATGGGAGTGACATTAATATCGGCGGTAACTTCCGGTGCCTTTGGTTTTTTCATAGACGACTCCTCTAAACTTCTGCCCTTTCCGGGATCGCTCCCGTGGGCTGCTCCCTCCCGGTTGACGCCGCCCGCCAGGAAATGGACAGGCGGCGCATACCGGAAGAATTTCAACTCGCGGAAAACGTACCTGCGGGGCGAACTACTTTCCCGCGCCAGCCTTCTGGGTGCGCTTGATGAAGTAGTCGATCAGCTCGGAGCTGGAGTTACCCATCTCCACGTCGAACGCTTCCACGCGGCCCGCGAAGTAGTTGTAGGCCCACACCGCGGGAAGCGCGACGAACAGACCCACGGCGGTGGTCACCAGCGCTTCGGAAATACCGCCCGCGACGGCGCCCAGACCAGTGGACTTTTCGCTCGAAATTCCCTTGAACGCGTTGATGATGCCGACGACCGTTCCGAACAGTCCCACGAACGGACCGGTGGAACCAATCGTGGCGAGACCGGCGACACCACGCTTCAGTTCGGCGTGGACGATCGCTTCGGCGCGTTCCAGGGCGCGGGTGGATGCCGCGATCTCTTCACCGGAGATATCCGAGCTCATCTGATGAGCGCGGAATTCCTGCAACCCAGCCACGACGACCTTGGCCAAGTGGCTCTTGGGGAAACGGTCGGCGATCTTGATGGCTTCATCCAGCTTGCCTTCGCGCAACGCGCCGGCCACGGCCGGAGCGAACTGCCGGGACTGGCCGCGAGCCGCGCCAAAGGCGAGCGCGCGATCGATCATGACCCCAATCGACCAGGCCGACATGACAAACAACAGAACCACGACAAAGCGGGCCAAAAAGCCCATCTGATTCCACATCGAGCGCGGATCGAAGCTGACTCCAGCGCTCTCTTGAAGAAACATCAACGCCCAAACTTGCAATTGTAAAACCATATTTTCTCCTGCGAGTTGAAATTTAAAAGCGAAGAGTTAAAACGCCCCGCTTCGGACCTACTGACTCAGAGTGAAGTTGACGTCAATCTGAGTGATGACTTCCACCGGCTCGCCGTTGAGCAAAGTCGGCTTGTAAACCCACTGCTTTACCGCATCGGTCGCACTTGCAACCAGCATCGGGTGACCACTTACTAACTGAAGATTCTGAATGCTGCCTTCCTTGGCGATAATCGCCGTGAAGCGCACGGTTCCCTGAATGCGCGCGGATTTGGCCAGCGGCGGATACAGCGGCGTAATGCGCTTGAGCAAGTTCGCGGCCTGCACGTTGCCGCCGACGCGCAACGGCTCCCGGCGCGTCTCGACCACTTTCACCGGAGGAGGAGGAGGCGGCGGCGGCGGAGCCCCGGCTAACCCTCCCAGCCCGCCCAGGCCCGGGATACCGCCCGGAATTCCGCTCGCCAGTTGCAACTGGCTGGCGCTCGGCGGAAGAGCATCTTCCTGAATGATCGCGACGTTCTTCGGAATTTCACGAGGGGCCATCAGGCGGCCGGCGTCAAACTGGCGCGGCGCGACCTTGATGATCTTCACGGGGGCTGGAGGAGGCGGAGGCGGAGGCGGAGGCGGAGGCGGAGGCGCCGTCAGCATGCTGGTTAACTGCGCCTGCGGCAGAATATCCGTGTAGATCAACGGGATCAGGATCATGATCCCGGTCAGCAGGAACTGGAATCCGAATGACAGCGCCACCGTCCAGCTCTTGTGGGTCTTGCCCACACCGTCCACGAAGGTTTGATCGAACATACTCATATGCTGTATCCTTTCCGCGCTGCGATCCTATCCGCGCACCGCTTTGCGAGTACTGGCCGGCCGCGACGAAACTTCTTTCACCGGAGGAGCCGGCGCACTCGACTTTTTGGAATCCATAAAGTTCTGCCAGAATACCAGGATTGGGCTGGCAATGAAAACCGACGAGTACGTGCCCACCAGAATGCCAACCACCAAGGCAAAAGCAAAGTTGTTCAAGACCTGCCCGCCAAATAAGAATAACGATAGTGCCGTCAATAATGTCAAGCCGCTGGTCAGGATGGTCCGGCTCAACGTTTGATTGACGCTCATGTTGATGACATTGGTCATCGACTCCCGCCGCATCAGCCGCAGATTTTCGCGGATGCGGTCGAACACCACGATGGTATCGTTCATCGAATAACCCACCAGCGTCAGCAGCGCCGCCACCACCGTCAAGGAAATCTGCCGGTCGAACAGCGAGAACAGCCCGATGGTGATGATGGTGTCATGAAACACGGCCACCACGGCGGCTACGCCGTAAATCCATTCGAAACGGAAGGCGATGTAGACCAGCATTCCGGCCAAAGCCAGCAACGTAGCCCGGATCGCCTGACCCTGCAGATCTTTTCCGATCTTGGGGCCGACCACTTCGGCCGACAAAACCGTAAACGGCCCGAGGGCGCACTGCTGCTTAACCGCCTGCAGGATCTGCGCACTGACACCCTGCACTCCCGACAACTGGTCCAGAGACGTCAGGATCCCGCCCTTGGAGGCGCGGAAGGCCTGGATGTTCTTCACCACATCCTGCAACTCCTGCTCGGAGAGCGCCACGCTGGCCTGCAACAGAGGCTCGCGCAGACGTTCCGCCAACTGCCCCATGGAGGAATTATTCAGGTCCAGCTTCCCGTCGGGAGCCGCGAACGTACTCCGCAGCACGTCTTCGATGATCTGGCGGTTGGCGTTCAGTTCTTTCTCATCCCGGATTTCGGTGCCCACAATGACCTCAGGCTGCCCCGTCACCTGCTGCACTGAAATTTCACCCTGGATCTTGCTCTCCAGCGCGGAACGGATTTTCTCCACTGGCGGTTCCTGATTAAAACGCAGGTACATCTGCGCCCCGCCCTTGAAGTCGATCCCATAGTTGGGACCGCCCTTCATCGCCAGACTGGCCAAACCGGCTCCCGTCAACACCAAAGAGGCGATGATGAAGGGCCACTTCTTGCCCAGGAAGTCAAAACTTGTGTTCTTAAATAATTCCATCGACCCTATGACCGTTAGACAGTCTACGACCAGTTGCTACAGACACCGCCGGCCGCCGGAAAGTTCCATCCAAAATGCGACACGGTCTTTTAAACTAACACAAATCTCCGCAACGTCCAAGCCCGAATAAAACCAGCCCGAAAAGAACGCTCCGCTAGATACTGATCGCAACGGCTTGCTTCTGGCGCCCCAGATCCCAATCGAAAATCGTCTTGGAAACAAAAATGGCCGTAAACACATTCGCAATCAAACCAATCACCAGCGTGACCGCAAAACCCTTTACCGGGCCGGTTCCGAACAGGAACAGGAAGGCGCAGGAAACCACCGTGGTCACGTGCGTGTCGATGATGGTCAGGAACGCCTTGCTGAACCCGGCGTCCACCGCCGCGATCACCGCTTTCCCCGCGCGCAGCTCCTCGCGAATTCTTTCAAAGATCAGCACATTCGAGTCGACGGCCATACCGATGGTCAGAATCACGCCCGCGATGCCCGGCAACGTCAAAACGGCGTCCAAGTAACTCAAGGCGGCAATCAAAATGATGGCGTTTAAAATCAGCGCGAGCGTGGCATTGATTCCGCTCTTCTTGTAATACACGAGCATGACCAGCACCACGGCAATGACACCCGCGATACCCGCGGAGATGCCCGACCGGATAGAATCGGCGCCCAGCGAGGGACCCACGGTGCGTTCTTCCAGGTACTCGACGCTCGCCGGCAGCGAACCCGCGCGCAGGTTCAACGCCAGATCGGCGGCGTCATCGTGGGTTCCGATTCCCGTGATCACCCCGCTGTCGCTGATCCTGGCCTGAATGGTCGGTGCGCTCAACACATTCTTATCCAATACAATCGCCAACGGCTTGCCAATATTGGCGCCGGTGAAGCGGTCAAAACGCTTGGCCGCATCCTGGGAAAGCGTAAACTGCGTCTCCCAGCGGCCGTTTTGGTCCTGCTGCGGACGGGCATCGCGGAGGTCGCGGCCGGTGACCACTGGCGTGCGCCCGAGGATGTAGGCTCCCGCCGGGCTCCCGCCGCGCGCCGGACTCACCAGGACCTGACTATTCAGCGGCAACACGCCGCCTTTGCTAGAGAGGGCATCATCACGCGAGGAATACGGGCCGCCCACCACCTCATATAGCTCCAAAATAGCGGCGGTCTTCAGAATCTGCTTCACGCGGGCCGGATCGTCGACGCCCGGAAGCTGTACCAGCAGTTCCGCCTCGGCGTCACTACGGCCGCGCTGCTGCACGCTGGACTCGGCCACGCCTAGCGCGTTGATCTTCTTCTCGATCGTATTCATGCTCTGGGTCAGCGTGTCCTGGCGCAGCTTGATGGACTCGCTGGTCTTCATGTTCAGGCGGTAGTCGGTCGGGTTGACGGTGGTCAGGTTCCACACGCTGCCGACGTTGTCGTTGACCAGAGCGCGGAAGTCGCCGGCGCTGGTGGCGGGCACGCCCTTCACGTCGATCTGAATGGTATCGGCGGCTTTAATGGTCGGCGGTTCGTTGCGCAGCATCTCCGCGAACTGGATCTGCTTGCCGTTCAACTGATCTTTGAGGCGCTGGATGACGGAATCGGCTTCGGCCTTGAAGGCATCCTGGATCTGCACCTGCAAAACGAGTTGGCTCCCGCCCCTGAGATCCAAACCGAGACGGATGTTCTGGTTCCAGTTGGCCACCAATTGCGCGGTGGACGTCGGCAGGCCAATGATGCCGTAAATGCATCCCAGGAGGATAACGGCGATGGCCAGGGCTTTGATCTTGAGATTGCTTTTCATAAGTGGCTTCTTGTGCGGTTACTTCTTTTCTTCACGCGCTGCTTCGGTTTTTACGACACTCGACACGGCACTGCGCGAAACCTGCAGCTTCACGTTATCCGGCTTCACGCGCATGATCAGCAGGTCGCCGGAAATACTCACGATCGTACCAACAATTCCGCCCGTCGTCACCACCTCGGCGCCGGCTTCGAGGTTAGCCAGCATCTGCGCCTGCTGCTTCTTCTGGCGCTGCATGGGCATGAACACCAGAAAATAGAAGATCGCCACAATAAAGACCAGCGGCAGAAAGCTCATGATTGGATTCGCGGCAGGCTGCTGCTGTAGGAGGATGATGGCGAGTGGCATTGGAGACTACGGTATTCAGACTCAACTCAATGAGGACCCGTTACTGCGGTTGATCCGCTGCGCTTGCGCGCGCGGCCTTCAGAAGCGCAGGGAACTTCCCCAGTAGTATAGCCTGCCTGATCTCCCGCATGATGTCAAGATAACGGCGCAGATTGTGCAAAGTGGCCAGCGTGCAGAAACTGATTTCCCCGGCCAGGAACAAATGGCGAAGATAGGCCCGCGAGAAGTTCCGGCAAGTGTAACACTGGCAAGCTTCGTCCACGGGCCCGGGGTCGTCCTTATATTGCGACTGTTTGATCGCGACGCGTCCGAAACTAGTAAACAAGTACCCGTTACGCGCGTTGCGCGAGGGTAGTACGCAATCCATCATGTCCACGCCGCGGGCGACGTATTCGAGGAGTTCACCGGGCATGCCCACGCCCATGACGTAGCGGGGACGGTCCGCCGGCAGGAGGGGCGCGGTGATTTCCGCCATTTCCAGGCTCAACGCGCGCGGCTCGCCGACCGACAGCCCGCCGATCGCGTAGCCGTCTGCATTCAGCTCCCGTAACTGGTCAACGCAAGACCGGCGCAGATCCGCGTACATGGAACCCTGGACGATGGGGAAACACGCACGCCGCCCGTCATCGCCGTGCCGCCGGTACTGCGCATACGCCGCTTCCGCCCAGCGGACCGTGCGCGCCGTGGAAATCCGGGCGGCCTCATGGCTGGCCGGATACTCCAGGCACTCGTCGAGCACCATCATGATGTCGCTGCCCAGCGCCAGTTGCACGTCTATGGTCGATTCCGGCGTGAACATGTGCCGGTCGCCGTTGAGATGCGACTGAAACTCGACGCCCGCTTCGGTGATCTTGCGCAATCCGCTGAGGCTGAACACCTGAAAGCCGCCGGAATCGGTGAGTATCGCCCGCGGCCAGTTCATGAAGCGGTGCAGGCCGCCCAGCTTGTGAATCGTCTCGTGCCCGGGCCGTAAATACAGATGATACGTGTTGCCGAGGATGATCTTGGCGTCGAGGTCGTTCACCAGGTCGCGCGGCAGCAGGCTCTTGACGGTGGCCTGCGTTCCCACCGGCATGAACACGGGAGTTTCGACGTCGCCATGCGCGGTGTGCAGGATGCCCGCGCGCGCACCCGTCTCGGGACAAGCCGCCTGGAGTTCAAAGGAGAGCACTGAGTTCTATTGTAGGAGGCAGACGAACTACGGCATGCGCAGGCGCCAAGCCAACCGTATCCTTGAGAACCGCGATGTCCTATTCAACTTCAGAGGCGGAGTTTACTCGCCCTCTCCCTTGCGGGTATGCCTCCGCTGGGCCAGAAGCTGGGCGCAGCGTCACGCAGGAAAATTGGGGGAGACCTCCAGGGGGAACCGAGGCTTCTTGTTGACGCGAGAAGCGCACGCGGATGGCAGGGGGCAGATGATAACCGAGAGGCTGAAGGAGAGAACTGACAACACGGAAAACCGGAACGAATAGGGTCCAGGGCGAAGATTCTTGAAATATGGCACCAAGTGCTATAGAATGGAATCTAGGCACACTCTGCGAATTTTCACATCCAGGTGGTTTCAACGCTTTGCCCGGAAGGAAGGGATTGCGGATGTGGCCTTGCGCGAGGCGGTGGCTCGGGCCGAATAGGGCCAGATCGATGCCGACCTTGGCGGTGAGGTCATCAAACAGCGGATCGCCAGACCGGGGCAGGGAAGATCGAAAGGCTACCGGACCATCATCCTGTTCCGTCGCGGTGCAAAGGCATTTTTCGTTTATGGGTTCTCCAAAAGCCAACGGGCGAACATAGATGACGAAGAGGAGCAACAATTCAAGGAAGCCGCGAAACACGTCCTGGCGTTGACGGAGAAACAGCTCGGCGAGCTGCTGAAGTAAGGCGACTTTGAGGAGGTAAAAGTGAATGAGCAAAAAGTATCGAAGTGATGCGATGGCGGCTATCCATGAAACCATGGAAGCCTTGCACGATGCCGGGGCCATCGACAAACAGACGATGCGGCGTTTCGATGATGCCTGCCTTACGCCGATCCGGCCATTGAAACCGAAAGAGATCAAGGCCATCCGAGAGAAGGAACACGTCAGCCAAACCGTTTTCGCCAACTACCTGAACGTGACGAGCAGTTTGGTCAGCAAGTGGGAACGCGGCGAAAAGCGTCCTTCTGGGGCCTCGCTCAAGCTGCTATCGCTGGTCGAGAAGAATGGGCTTGCCACCGTTGCCTAGTCGCATTGAAGAAGGAGGTTACGAAATGAAAAAGCGCAACAAGCATATCGGCTCGTCACTGGACGACTTCCTGAAAGAGGAAGGCGTCCTCGAAGAGACCCGCGCGGTCGTGCTGAAAGAGACGCTGGCGTGGCAGGTTCAGCAAGCGATGGAGAAGGACAAAATCAGCAAGGTGGAGATGGCGCGGCGCATGAACACAAGCCGCGCGGCGCTGGATCGTCTTCTCGATCCCGGCAATACCTCGGTGACGCTGCAAACCCTATCGCGCGCGGCACACGCTGTTGGCCGTGATCTGCGTATCGAGCTGGTTTGAACAATTCAGTCGAGCGGCCCAAAGTCAATATCCGCTCGACTTCATCGAGCGAAATCTCATCGTGTCACCGGTCGTTGAGCTTCGTCGCGGACCGCTTCCGGCGTCGCGGCTCCGATGGGCTCCGGGGGATTCACAAGGTCGATACCGGTTCCAGTATCGCCAAACTGTAACCCAAACGGCCGGCGCGTACGTCCGTGATAGCAGGATGATTGGTCCTCTTTCCCGGCGCGAATGGCTGGCCGTGGCCGTGTGCCTGCCAGCCGCGGCGAAGCTTGTCGCCCAAGAAGGAGCCACGTTCTCTACCGGCGTCAATGTCGTCAACGTGCTCGCCACGGTCCGCAACGGCAAGGGCGAAATCATCCGCGATTTGACCGTCAACGATTTCGCGCTGGAAGAGGGCGGCCACCCCCAGCCATCCACTATTTTTCCAAGGAAACCAACCTGCCGCTGACGCTGGGGCTGCTCATCGACGTCAGCGCCAGCCAGTGGCGAGTGCTGCCGGAAGAGCGCCGCGCCAGCCACGCGTTTCTGAATCACATGTTGCGCGAAGATAAGGACGCGGCGTTTCTGATCCGCTTCGACCGCGAAGTGGAATTGATCAAGGACCTGACTTCCTCCCGTAAGGAACTGGAGGCGGCCCTCAACTCGCTGGCCGCGCCGGAATTCCGGCGGCCCGGTGGCTTCGGCGGACCGCGCGGACCCGGCGGCGCTCCGCCACCCGGGGCTCGCCGCAGATTTGGAGGCACTTCACTCCATGACGCCGTGTACCTGGGGTGCGACGAAGTCCTGAAAAAACAGAGCGGCCGCAAGGCCGTGATCGTGCTCTCCGACGGCGTCGACAACTCGAGCAAAGTCGGTTTGAGCGAGGCCATCGAAACCGCGCAGCGCGCCGATACGCTGGTGTACTCCATTCTTTTCGCCGACCCAACTGGGCCCGGATTCGGCGGGCGCCCCGCGTACGGCCGGCGCGTGCGAGTGGGCAAGAGAAGAACGCCCGCGATTTCGCGGCTGGACGGCAAAAGGATTCTCGAGCGCATCTCCCAGGAAACCGGTGGCGGCTTTTTCGAGGTTTCCGGCAAACACCCACTCGAAGACATCTATAAACGTATCGATGAGGAGCTGCGCCACCAGTACAGCCTGGGCTATACCTCCGGCCGGCCCGGCCAAAGCGGCTACCGCAAAATCCGCGTCACTCTCCAGCAGAAGGGACTCGCCGTGCAGGCGCGCGACGGCTATTACGCCGGTGGCTAAGAGTGGCTAGACGGGAACGCTCGCGGCACTGCTAAACTTGTTAGGGAATTTTATGCTGACCAGCGCGGCGCCGGGCCGGTCGACTTCTGACCCTGAACTTCGCCAGCTTCCTACCCGCCTCCAAACCCCCGATCTGATTCGCGCTTACCGCACCATGTGCATGTCCCGGCGCATCGATGACCGGGAAGTGCTGCTCAAGCGGCAAAATAAGATCTACTTCCAGGTCAGCGGCGCCGGACACGAGGCCATCCAAACCGCCGTGGGCATGGCCATGGAAGCCGGCCACGATTGGTTTTTCCCTTACTATCGCGACCGCGCGCTGGCGTTGGCGCTGGGGATGACCGCCGAAGACATGTTCCTGCAAGCCGTCGGCGCGGGCAGCGATCCATCGTCGGGCGGCCGCCAGATGCCTTCGCACTGGAGCTCGACCAAGCTGCACATCGTCTCACCGTCGTCGGCGACCGGAACGCAATTGCTGCCCGCCGTGGGATGCGCGCATGGCAACCGCTATCTGGATCCGTCTTCCGATGCGGTCACGCTCACCAGTTTGGGCGACGGCGCCAGCAGCGAAGGCGAATTTTGGGAGGCCATCAACGCCGCGTGCCTGGAATCGCTCCCGGTTTTGTTTCTGATTCAGGACAACGGCTTCGCGATTTCGGTTCCGGTGGAACACCAAACTCCCGGCGGCGACATATCGCGGCTGGTCTCCGGCCACCCGAATCTGGGCGTGTTCCGCTGCGATGGAACGGATTTCACGGCAGCGTTCGCCGCCACGGCGGAGGCCGTGAATTACTGCCGCCGCGAGCGCAAGCCCGCGCTCCTGCACGCGCACTGCACGCGGCCCTATTCGCACTCCCTCTCCGACGACGAAAGGCAGTACAAGACCGCGGCCGAGCGCGCCGAGGAAGCCCGCCGCGATCCGCTCGTGCTCTTCGCCGATCACCTGGTGGCCGCCGGCATCCTGAATCGCTCCGCCCTGGACCAGATCCTGCTAGAGGTGGACCTGGAAATCAAGGAGGCCACCGAGCGCGCGCTGAAAGCCGCGCCACCTGCGAAGGGTTCGGCTCTGCAATACCTGTATTCCGATAAGATCGACCCCACGGCGAGCGCCTTCGACACCGAGCCGCGGTGCGCGGGCAACCCCCGCACCATGGTGGATACCATCACGCTCACGCTGAGCGAAGAGCTGGCGCGCGACCAGAACGTGCTGGTATTCGGCGAGGACGTGGCCGACTGCAGCCGCGACCGGAATCTGAAAGAAGTCAAAGGCAAGGGCGGCGTCTTCAAAGCTACCCAAGGCTTGCAGACGCGGTTTGGCTCCACGCGCGTCTTCAACACACCCATCGCGGAGGCGGCCATCGTGGGCCGCGCCGTGGGCATGGCCATGCGCGGATTGAAGCCCGTCGTCGAAATTCAATTTTTCGACTACATCTGGCCGGCGATGATGCAGATTCGCGGTGAACTGGCCTCGCTGCGCTGGCGGTCCAACAACGCCTGGACGGCTCCGCTGGTGATCCGGGCCGCCACCGGCGGTTATCTCAATGGCGGTGCGATCTATCACAGCCAGTGCGGCGAGTCGGTGTTCACGCACATTCCCGGCCTCCGCGTCGTGTTTCCGTCGAACGCGCTGGACGCCTGCGGCCTGCTGCGCACGGCCATCCGCTGCGATGACCCGGTGTTGTTTCTGGAGCACAAGCGCCTGTACCGCGAGCCCTACAACCGCACGCAGCATCCGGGGCCGGATTACCTGATCCCCTTCGGCAAGGCCAAGGTCGTCAAGCCGGGCGCGAATCTGACCATCGTGACCTACGGCGCATTGGTGCAAAAGTCGCTGCAAGCCGCCGTGCAGATCGAGCAGCAGAATCCGCGCGTGTCGATCGAAGTCATCGACCTGCGCACGCTCAATCCCTATGACTGGCCCGCGATTCGCGAGTCCGTGCGGAAGACCAGCCGCGTGATGATCGCGCACGAAGATACGCTCTCCTGGGGTTTCGGAGCGGAGATCTCCGCGCGCATCGCCAGCGAACTCTTCGCGATGCTGGACGCGCCGGTGGGCCGCATCGGCGCGCTCGATACCTGGATCGGCTACGCCCCGTCGCTCGAAAACGAAATCCTCCCGCAGGTGGAAAACGTCGTCGAAGAAGCGCTGCGGGTGCTGGCGTATTAGGTTTCCGCGGCTATTCCTCGGGCTTGCCCAACTCCGTGGATTCCACATCCTGAAGCGCGCCATGCCGGATGTGCAACGCCCAGACGGTGTTTCGTGCCTCATCCACCTCAAAGAGGATGCGGTAGGCGTGACGTCGCTTTCCAAACAAGAGACAGCGAATTTCGCGCTTGGCCTCCCTGGCTTCACGCGCCATCGGACAACGGTAGGGCCGTTGTTCGAGAGAGTACAGACAAGCGATCAGTTGTTCGAACTATTCAGGCCCGCGAACGGGGGCTTTTTGAACGATCCAGCCGTAGATGTCGTCAGCGTCTGCCCGGGCAGTCTCAGCGAGAGCGACTCGATAAGCCACGTTTCTTTCGGAACTGCTTCTCAAATTCCTTGAGCGGCGTTACGCGGCCGGCCGCAACATCGGCAAGTCCGCGTTGGATACCTTCAAGCGCTTCCAACGCATCGACCCGGCCCAGCAATTTTTGGTAGGACGCCGCATCCTGCACCACGATCGCCGCTTTGCCATTGATCGTTAGAACGACCGGATGGCCCGTACCGCGCATTTGATCGAGCAATTCGCTGGTGTTGCGCTTGAAGTCGCTCAGAGAGTGGATGTCTTTACTGATATCGAGCATCGAAACCTCATGCACTCAATCTACATTCAATTTGATGCTAGCAAATGTAGGACGCCGGGGCCGGGCCTCGCTGCTGGGAAGCCCCGCCACGCATGCGTCAGCGCTTCGTTACTTGTGGATGATGATGTTGCCTTTGGTCACCGCCGTGGCCGGCAGATTGTAGCGGTCGCCGCCGCCGGCGCAGGAAGTAATCTTCAGGTCGAAAGCATCGTCGCCGGAAAACGAACCATCCCAGGCGTCCACTTCAAAGTTGCAGAGGTTGGTTCCGTTGACGGTGCCGGTTCCCCGGAAGATCGCCCGTGGCTGTCCGGTCACCACCAGCCAGTCCATGCTGATGCTCTGGAAGTCTAGGTTGCCGGACTTGAATTTGAACTGTAAATTGCCGGTGGGCGAGCTGTTCCCGGACACGTACTTCGAGACAAACGCAAAGGTGGCCGGACCAGCCGTTGAGGCATTGAGCAGATCGGCCCCAGCAGGGGACGTGATCTGACCACTGCCCGTAACGAATCCGCCATTGGGATCGTAAACCGGCACCAGGACGCAGGCATCGGCGCCCGTGTTACCCGGAACATCCGTGCCATGCACGCAGACGTTATAGATGTTCGATTGCGCAAAGGGCGCCAGAGTAGCCGTAGCCTGCGTGGTAACGGCTGTACTTGGAGTCAGCAGCATCTGAGTCGGACCAACCGCGTTAATGCTGTAGTAGGCCGAGGCGACGTTGCTGCCGCCGGTCGTGGCGTCGTCCACTGTCGCGGAAAGCGCGGCAATGGTGTTCACTGCAACCGGGTTTGGGCTGATGGACACGTTGGAAGTGATGGGACCGAGGGAATCCACGATAACAATGACCTTGACAATTTTGCTTGCTCCACCCTCTGCGAACCATAAATTGCCATCGGGCCCCCTGGTGATTCCGGACGGCGCACTGCCGGGGGTTGGGACCGGAAACTCGGTGATCACTCCGGCGGTGGTGATTCTCGCTATATTGTTCCCACTTAATTCTGTGAACCACAGATTGCCGTCTGGCCCTGCGGTGATACCCCACGGATAACTGCCGCTCGGTAGCGAAAACTCCGTGATTGCTCCGCCGGGAGTGATTCTCCCGATCATTTGTTTAAAGTACTCCGTAAACCACAAATTCCCGTCCGACCCGGACGTGATTCCTCCTGATGAGGGGCCGATCAAAAACTCAGTGACCGCTCCGGTGGGCGTGATTCTCCCTATCTTGTCCCCAGGGCTTCCCAGCTCTGTGAACCACAGATTGCCGTCTGGCCCAGTAGTGACGGTATCCGGAAAGCTACTGCCAGCGGGAAGTGTATATTCGGTGAACGTGACCTGAGCCGAACAGGCAGCCCCGGCCAACAACAACAAGGCGGCTATCCGGCCCCTCAGTATCCGTGGATAAGCCTTCTTCTGCTCTGCTCTGCTCTGCTCTGCTCTGCTCTGCTCTGCTCTGCTCTGCTCTGCTCTGCTCTGCTCTGCTCTGCTCTGCTTAGACGCGAATTTCATGAAAATGACTCCTCCGTTTCGGTTGTGGATTGGCTCCGGTGGCGTAGGGTGGAAAGTATACACCCAAAAAGCTGCAAAATGGCCAGAAAAATTGCCGCGCATTCCGCGGTACTGCCAGTACCCGGCAATATTTTGTTCCAGGTCTGCGTGTGTGGCCCCAGTCGCGTGGTACCGCCCGTGATACCATACGATCGTGTCGAACGCGGCAAAGCTGATCGCGAAGATGCGGCGGAATCCGCGCGACTGGCGGATTAAGGATTTGAAGGTTATCGCGCGCAGCCTGGGCATCGATCACGATCAGCATGGGACCAGCCACGTCGTGTTCCGGCACTCCGCGGCCGGGCGGCTCTCCGTACCGGCGCGCCGGCCCATCAAGCCGGTATACGTTCGCCTGTTGGTAGACTTCGTTAGCAGAGTAGGTGAGACCAATGAAGATTGACAAGGCCCTGATTCGCTCCTACCCGTTTACGATTCGACCTCTGTCAGAGGCGGATGGCGGCGGATTCGTCATTGAGTACCCGGACTTGCCGGGCTGCATCTCCGACGGGGAGACTCCAGAGGATGCTTTCGAGCATGGCGGTGACGCAGTAAAGGCCTACCTCATGAATTGCGCCAAGCACGGCGATCCGCTTCCCAAGCCGAGCGCGGCAAGCGGGCAATGGCGGCAGCGCGTACCCCGGAGCCTCCACGCGCGCCTGGTCGCCAAGGCTCGTCAGGAAGGCGTTAGCTTGAACACGCTGGTGACCGCCATGATCGCCGAAGGTCTGGGGAAGCGGCGGGCTTCCTAGGGGCCACTTTCGGAGGCGGCTACGGAAAGGATGTACTCAGGTCGCCACCGCATCCGCCGCGTGGAACGAACTGCGCACCAGCGGGCCGCTTTCCACGTGCTGGAAGCCCAGCTCGTAGCCCAGGCGCTTGAGTTCGCCAAACTCATCCGGCGTAACGTGGCGGATGATGGGCAGGTGCTTCAGCGAGGGCCGCAGGTATTGGCCCAGCGTGAGAATATCGACATGGCTCGCGCGGAGGTCGCGCATCACCTGGTGCACTTCCTCCATGGTTTCGCCCAGGCCCAGCATCAGGCCCGACTTGGTTGGGATTTCCGGCCGCTGCCGTTTCGCATAGGCCAGCATGTCGAGCGACCGCTCATAGCGAGCGCCTAATCGAACTTGCCGATAGAGGCGCGGCACGGTCTCCGTGTTGTGATTCAGCACGTCGGGAGAAGCCGCGAGCACGATATCCATCGCCGCGCGCGAGCCCTGAAAATCCGGCGTCAGCACTTCGACCCCGCATTCCGGAAGCCGCGCGCGGATGGCCTCAATCGTAAGCGCGAACAGTTCGGCGCCGCCATCCTTGCGGTCGTCGCGATTCACGCTGGTGATCACGGCAAATTTCAGGCCGAGCGCGGCGCAGGCTTCGGCGACGCGGCGCGGCTCGTCGTAATCGACTGTGAGCGGCGCGCCCTTCTGCACGGCGCAGAAGCCGCAGCGGCGCGTGCACACGTTACCCAGGATCATGAAGGTGGCCGTGCGGCGGTTCCAGCAGTCGCCGATATTCGGGCAGGCCGCGCTTTCGCACACCGTGTGCAGCCCGAGTTTCCGCACCAGCTTCTTCAGATTCTGATAGTTCTCCCCCACGGGCGCCGGGGCACGAAGCCAGTCGGGACGCGGCGCGCGGGATTTAGTTTCGATGCCGACCAGCACTGATTTGATTCTAGCTGTTCCCTGGTAAAGGATGCGGACGCGAACGCGAAAAATCGCGGCTCTGTGCGCCGGAGCCCTGGCCTATCTGGCGATTCTGTACCGCTTCCTCTCCTATACCGAACGCAACCGCATGCACGCGGGGCCGTATCTGCTGTTTGCGGGCGTGGCTCTGCTCATCGGTTTTCTGCTCGCGCTGGGCGAGGCGAAATCGCGGTCCAGGATCGCGGGTTACGTAGTACTGGGCACTTGGATCGGCCTGTCGATCGTGATCGCGATCGACACCGCGGAAGATCCCACCAATCACAACCTGCTGCCGTTTGAGTACATTTACATGGGCGTGCTCGCCTGCCCCGCCTACCTGGGCGCCGCACTTGCGGGCGCAGTGGACCGCGTTGTGCGCGGGAATCCGCCGCCCCTAACGTGAGCGCAGCAACTGCGCTATCCGGTTCTCGATAATGCGCGAATCATCGAAGCCGCGCGCGCGCCGGAAGAACGCGGGCGCTTTCTCATAAGCCGCTTGCGGGATGAAGCCGATCAACTCGCTTTCGGCGATGGAAGTCCCCAGACGCTGGGCCTCGCGCCGGACCGTATCGTATAGCGCATCCAGCGGGATCTCCGCGAAGTTCGTCAGGTTCATGGAAACCTGGGCGCAATCGGGCGTCTTTAGATACAGCCCCATCGCTTTGACGAACGGAAATCCGCCCGTCGACTCGCGAATCTTCACGGCGATGGCTTTGGCGACAGCGGCATCGGGTGTCGCGAGGTTGATGTTGTAAGCGATCAGGAAATTCCGCGCGCCCACTACCGCGGCCCCGGCGGCCGGATGTTCGGCGACGCCGCCAATGTCCGGCGGCATTCCGTCGAACCCAATGCGCCGCACTTTTTCGAGACGCTTGCGCCCGGGTTGCAGCGCGGCCGCTTCGTAGAAGTACACCGGAATACCGAAGCGGCGCCAGATCTCCGCGCCGGCCCGGTGCGCGCAGGCGACGCCATCGGCCAGCTTCGCGCCCGCGAGCGGAATGAACGGCACCACGTCGGCGGCGCCCACGCGCGGGTGGACTCCCGCGTGTTCCCGCAGATCCACCAGTTCGGCGGCCTTGCCCACGCCGCGGATCGCGCCTTCGAGCACGGCCTCCGCTTCGCCGGCGAACGTCACTACGCTGCGGTGATGGTCGTGGTCGGACTCATAACCCAACAGCGCCACGCCCGCCACCTGTGCGATGGCGCGCGCGATTTCCGCGACGACACCGGGATCCCGGCCTTCGGAAAAATTGGGGACGCATTCGATCAATGTACGATCATAAGGAGTGCGCAAGCCGGAAGACAACAGCAGCCACCATAAGACCCCGCCTAAAAAAACTTTGGACCGCGTGATTTCGCAGGCCGGCCTGGGATCGCGCAGCGAAGCCCGCGGTTGGATCGGCGCGGGCCGGGTCACCGTCAACGGCAAAACAGTTCAGACTCCGGACGTCTGGGTCGACCCCGAACGTGACCGCGTGTCCGTGGATGGACGGCCGCTGCAAGCGGCCTCCAAGCAATATCTGCTGCTCTACAAACCCAAGGGCTACCTCACCACCTATAAAGATCCCGAAGGCCGCCGCACTATATATGATCTGCTCGAAAACGTGAGTGAGCGCGTTTTCCCGGTCGGCCGTCTGGATCAGGACACCACCGGCCTGCTGATCCTGACCAACGATGGCGAGTTCGGCGATTACGTCACCAGTCCGGAATCGAAAGTGCCCAAAACCTATCTGGTGAAATCCTCCCAGCGGTTGAGCGGCGAACAACTGGATCAATTGTGCAACGGCGTCGTGCTCGCCGATGGCCCCACGCGCCCGGCCATCGTCAATCGCGTCCGCGATTCAGAGAAATATACGTTCTTCGAAATCACCATCACCGAAGGCCGCAACCGTCAGGTCCGGCGCATGGTGGAGGCGCTCGGCGCCAAGGTGCTGAAGTTGGTGCGCACCCGCATCGGACCGATCGGCATGAAAGACCTGGAAATTGGCAAGTACCGGACGCTCACGCCGGAAGAGCTCGCCTCGCTCAGGAAGCCTTCGCGCTCTTCGAGGAACGGCCGCCGGGATGGTCCCCCTCATGCTTCGCGAAACGGAACCTCAGAACGCGCGGCAAATACATCTCGCCGCCGCGGCCATAACGGTTGAGGACATACGCCGCGATGTGCAGGGTTACGCCCACGGCGATCCAGACCTGCCAATGGGACAGCATACCGGCCAAGCCAAATTCGTGGGTCACTCCCAGGTCCGAACTGAGCCTCCAAAAGCCCAGCACGTAAGCCATTAAGGAAGCGGGAGCCAGCAAGGCGGCGCAGGCGAGCGCCAAATGGCGATTCTTGCCGGGAACGTTCCGGACGCCGCGGCCCTGCCCCAGTTGAATGCGAACAATCATGTAACAGTTCGTCTTCATTCTTAGTCTAGCAGTTGGCTGAGTAGCCTCCCCGGAACTGTGCCTGGGGTGTAATACACAACGGGTGCGGGGAGTGATAGAGTAGTTAGCCACAGACAGTAAGACAGCGGACTGCTCGCGGATGTTTGGGAACTGGGTGAACCGCACCGTTCGCAGGAACGCACGGCCAGTAGCAAGGAGACGGGCGATGCGGCTAGGACAGTTTTTGGCTGCCGGATGGATGGCGGCATCGGGGATTGCTTTCCAAAACTTAGGGGCTCAGGACCCGGCCAAGAGGGCCTGGGAGCTGGAGCTGAAGGGGGAAGGCGCGGAAGCGCGCACCCAGTTGCAGCGTGCCGCCAACGCGAACCCCAACGATCCGCTCGCGCTCGAAGCCTATGCCGGGTTTCTCGATCATCACCGCGATCCGGCGGCCCGCGCCGCCTATGAGAAACTGCGGCAGCTTCTGAACCGCAACCGCGCGAGCACCAGCGAGCGCGCCAAGATCGCCCAGCGCCTGACCGAGCTGGACCTCATCGCCGGAGACCGCCTCAATGCCGAGAAGCATTTGGAAGAATTCCACAGCCTGGGCGGCAAGGGTTTAAATCTCCCCGCGCAAGGCGCCGCGGCGCATCCCGATTTCATTGAGATTCCGGGGCCCCTGCGTTCGTTTGCCCGTATGTCGGCGGTCTCGCCTGACGTTGGGCCGGAAGAGGTGATGGCCTCGCTGTCCCACAACATCACGCTGAACGGCTATTCGGCGCTGCGGGCCAGCGAATCGCTGGAACCCACCGAATATCTGAAGCTGATCATGCGCTACCTCACGCAAGCGCGCGAGATCGAGAAACTGGCGGGACCAAACCAGATCCTCAAGATAGAGACCTGTGAATCCACGCAGACGGGTGACCTCTTGCGCATCCTGGGCTACCGGATGCGCGGAAGCTGCGGCGGGGATGTCTCGCTGGAGACGGTGAATCCGTCGCGGGCGTTCCTGACCATCGATTCCGGCTTCCCTCTGTCCGTGCTGGAAGCCGCGCTGCGCACCAACCGGCCGTTCACGCTGGATTATCATCCCGCGCGTATTCCCGTAATGTTTGGCGCCGGCTATTGGCACCCGGCGGGGGGAAAGCCAGTCGAGTTTATCGACTTCTTCATCGGTGACCCGGCTCTGTGCCGCTTGTATTCGGCGATGTCGGCGCTCGACCCCGATACCGCGGATCAACTGCACAAAGATTTGCCGGCGGCGAAGGCAAAAGTATACGCCCACGTTTGGGACTTCTTTGGTTCCATTCTGGAACTGCGCGATGGCAAGGCCGTGGTACCCGGCGGAACGCGTGCGGAAAAAATGTGGACGGAATTGCTGGGAGTGGGTCCCGACAAAGGCACTACGTTCTATGAACGGCTGGTGGAAAAAGACGACGGCTGGATGGCGTCGTACTTTGATTCGCTGGCCCGCATCAGCGGCCCCGTGCAGGCTTACCTCACCGAACCGGAACGCCTGAAGCGTTTCTACACGGCGATGCGCGGCCGCGTGACTAGCCCCGGCCCCGCGCGTCCCGTCTTCCGCGCCAACACGGATCTGGTGTTGCTGACCACCAGGATGCGTTTGGATGCCGACGGACGTCCCCATCTGCCCGGCGGAATTATGGTCTGGAAGAATCTGTTCGCGAGCAAGAATGGCGCCAAGATGGACCCCTTGCTGGCCAAAGCCGCTCCGGGTTGGAAGGAACCCGAACAGGTCCTGGAGGCGATGTTCGGCTTGTCGCGCAAAATGGCGGAAAACGAGCCGCTGAAGATCTTCATGGCTCTGACCGACGTGGAGCGCAATCGCACCAAGCCGCTGGAAGCCAATACCATCGACCTCCTGGTGAAGGAATACCGCGAATTGGGCGCGCAGTATTCCTTGTTTGCCGAAGTACCCACGCTGAGCGACGCCACCATCACGGCCTACATGGAGGCGGCGCGCGGGATTTCTCTGATTAAGGACGTCCCTTTGCGGGCCGACGCCGCGGGAACCCTGCAGGCGCTGGCGAGTTTCTGGCAGATCTTCGTCCGCCAGCACACCATCCCTCCCGGCAGCGCCGACGCCACGCTGGCCGCTATGGTTCAGCCTTTCGCGAAAATCCAGGGTCAGCGTGAAATCGGTCAGCGTGAAATCTTCGACGGCGGCCAAAAGGGTGTGCAGGCCTTGCTCACCGCCGCGCGGGCTCCCACCAGCGGCTCCGCTCAGGATCATATGATGGACTTGCTCGCGGGCACCAAACCCGCCGGCAGCGCGAGGCTCTCCGACGCTCACCAGCAGATGCTCCAGGATATGACCAAGGTTTTCGAGGCCCAGCGTCTGGTCTCCCTCGATACTTTATTCGCCCTGGCGGACCGCCTGGAGGCCGCCGCGGGAGGCACCAAGCTGGATGTGCCGGCGGCCAACCGGCTGGCCGGACGCATTACCGAAATCCAGTTGCCGCGCGCGGCGCTCAGCACGCGGGAACGCGCGGAACAGTCCCAAGGTTATTACGCCGACCGCCATGTCGATACCGAGCGGCGCTTGAATCTGCGGCAAGCCATCGAACGCGCCGGGGCGGACCCCCAGAAACTCCGCGATATCCGCGCCTCGCTGGTGCCGGTCCTGCGCGACACCCTGGTCGGTCTGAACTATGTGCACTACGCGCCGCCCGGCGCGCAGGTCTTGTTTACCAATCCAGCGTTCGTGCGCGGTCACGATTTCTATGGCACGGCCGACCACATACGCACCTGGCAGGCCACGGAAGTGATGGGCACCGGCTGGCCGGCCAATGCGGGCGGGCGCCTCTCCGGCTCGCTGATTTCTCTGCCCTACGCGCTGGCGGCGGCGGAGCAGAATTTCTTGATCCCGACGCGCGAGCAAGCCCTGATCTGGGGCGATCTGGTTCCGCAAATGATCGTGAGCGCGGTGGTTCCCCGCTGGTGGGAAGTGACTCCCAACCAGCTGCATTGGATCGGCCTCAACATGGCATACGCCGACAGCTTGCTGGCGCGGTCCGCGCTGGACGAAGGCGTGCGCGAGAGAGTGCGATCCGTCATGGATCGCTACATGCCGCCGGCGCGCATGAAGAAGGTCGACCGGTTGCTGGCTGCGGGAGATGTTCGCGGCGCCTCTGAAAATGTGGTTCCCGCCGAGATGTACCTGGCGGCCCGGGAACTGGCCGCCGCGGATCGCGATTCGGCCCTGGCGCGGGAACTGCGCACCCTGGCGGCCGCGGCCTCCCAGGAGTTAAGCGCCCTCGCGATTTCGCGTGCGTTTGGCACGCCCAAGCCCACGCTGTCCACCTCCTACCAACCGGAGTTGTTAAGTCTCCGCACTTTTCCGACGCTCATGGGATATTCCAGCCGCATCATGGCGGAGAGCTGGGAATCGAACTTGCTGTTCTACGCGGCCCTGGCCGACGAACTGCACTTGCGCCCGGCGGAGTTGAACCTGCGCGTGCCGGAATGGACGCAACTGACCGTGGAGCGCATCTTCGCCACGCATTTGGAAGACTGGCCGGCGTTGTTGCGCGCGCTGCGCCTGGTGGGAGAAGATGTGCGCCAGAAGGCGCGGAAATTGACGGTGGCTCAAAATTAGCACCAGGACCTTACGGAGGAGAACACTGTGCTTCTCAGATTGGCTTTGATCTTCCTGTTGGTGGCACTGGCGGTGGCCCAGGACCGGCCGACATTTCGCGTGAAGGTGGACCTGGTGGTCTTGTCTTATACCATCACCAACCACAAAGGGCACTACATCAACGGGCTGCAGCCGAAGGATTTCAAGATTTCCGAAGACGGCATCCCGCAAAAGCTGGCCAGCTTCGCGGAAGGCAACAAGCCTCCCATGGAGATTCAGCCCGATGGGTCGATGCGCCCCATGCAGGTATCCGAACAGGGGAGGACGGAAGGCCGGCCCGACGCCGTGGTGGGCACCAACGTCTTCGTATTGTTCGATACCAGCAATTACATGTACCGGGGCTTTGTGTATGCCTCCGACGCCATCGCGGATTTTATCCGGGGATTGGACCGCGCCGATTCCGTCGCGGTGTATACCTATAGCCGGAACCTGACGCGCGCGGCGGCGCTGACCAAGGAACGCAATGACGCGGTTTCCGGCCTGCGTAGCGCGGTGGCCGGAGACGACTCGGCGCTCTACAACGCGCTGTTGCTCACCCTCCGCGACGCGGCTCGCGTGCCCGGACGCAAGGTCGTGATCGTATTTTCCAACGGACCCGACAACGCCAGCATGGTGGCTCCCGACGACGTGCGTGCCGTGGCGGAAGACGAGGGCATCCCGATCTACGTGATTTCGACCAACGAAGTGACCAAGGACCCGATCTCTTCGAACGTCTTCAAGCGGATCTCCACGGGCACCGGCGGAAAATCGTATTTCGCCAAGACCTGGCAGAAACAGGTGGAGGCCTTCGAGGCCATCCGCGAGGATCTCGGCAACTCCTATACCGTGACCTACTATCCGCAGCCCAATCCCAATGAGGGCTTCCGCAAGATCATGGTGGAAGTCACCTCCGATGCGGGCAGGAAATACCGCGTGCAGGCCCGGCCGGGCTACCGTCCGCAACGAGGATTCTAGCTCCCGCCAGTGCTGATATCCTTGCACTGTAATATCCAGGCACTGTAGCGGATGGCATTGCTGACGATTTCGGGCGCTCCCGCCTCGCGCTGGGAAGAGGTGGCGCGCGGCGCCGCGCAGTTGCTGGGCTTCCAACTGGTCACGGAATCGCGCCTCGCCCAAGGGATCGCCCAGGAATTCGGCGACGTAGCGATTCCGGCGCGGGCCTGGGGCTCCGCTGCCATCTCCGTGCTCGCTCCCCTTAGCACAGATCATCACTTGGCCGTTGCCGTGGATGGCGCCGAAGAACTCTTCCGCAATATCCCGGGGGGGTTCCGCGTTCGCGTGGAGGCGCCCCCCGCGCGGCGCGCGGGCAATCTCATGCTGGACCGGAGGTTCGAAAAGGCTGCAGCCGCCGCGTGCCTTCAGGATTTGGACCACGCGCAAAAGCGCCTGCGCAAGGCGCGTTTCGGCAAGATTTCACCCTCCGCCACGGCGTGGGATCTAACCCTGAATCTCGCGCATTTGGACGTGGCTGAGGCCACCGATATCCTGGCCGCCGCCGCGGCCAAGCGTCTGGAGCACCAGGGCCTGCTGCCGGCAGCCGCGGTGGATGAACTGCTGTTTGAGGCGCGGCTCCAACTGGCGCGGCGCGCGATCGTTCCCACGGCGCGGGTGGTGGACCCGGAAACCGCGCGCGCTCCTTTCGGCCACCCCAGCGAAAAAATGTTCGCCAACCTCCTGGATTTCTACCGGATCGAGTGGGAGTACGAACCGCGCACCTTTTCCCTACAGTGGAACAAGAAGGGAGAGGTGACCGAGGCGTTCACGCCTGACTTTTACCTGCCGCAGTCCGATCTCTACGTGGAGCTCACCACCATGAAGCAGTCGCTGGTGACCAAGAAGAATCGCAAGGTGAAGCTGTTGCGCGCCATCTACCCGCACATCAATATTCAGGTGTTCTATCAAAAAGATTTCCAGGATCTGGTGTCCAAGTACAGTCTGAATATGGCGGTCTGATGACGAACCTGCCGGCGCCCATCGAACGCGTCCTCTATAGCGAGGAACAAGTTTCAGCGCGCATCCAGGAAGTCGCCGCCGAAATCAGCGCGAAGTACGCCGGGCGCGATCTGAAATTGATCGCAGTCCTCAAGGGCTCCGTATTCTTCCTGACCGCGCTGGCGCGGGCCATCAGCATCCCCGTGAAGATCGACTTCCTGGCAATTTCCAGCTTCAGTGGCCGCACGCAGGGCGTCACGCCGGGAATGGTGCGCATCGCCAAGGACCTGGACGACGCCATTCAGGACGAAGACATCCTGCTGATCGAAGACATCGTCGATACCGGCTTTACCACGCGTTATCTCTTACAGACGCTCGCCGGGCGCGGGCCGCGGTCACTTGGCATCTGCACGCTGCTGGACCGCACTTCGCGGCGCATCGTGCAAGTTCCGGTGGATTTCCGCTGCTTCGAAATCGGAGACCGCTTCGTGGTCGGCTGCGGGCTCGACTACCAGCAGCTGTACCGCAACCTGGGTTGCATCGCGGTGCTGGACCCAGCGGCTTTGGAACTCGACAAGCCCTAGCCCGCATTTCTCACACACTTTCTGCCGCGGCGCGCGATAAGGCCGCGTCTACTTCGTTGCGCTCGCTCACCGTGCTCAACATACTGCTCAAGTATGCTTGCGCGCGCTGAGCTTCGCGCGCCTCCTAGACCATTTTCATGGATAATAAAGACTGCTCTGGTGAATCGTCCGGCGCGAGAAGATGGCGAAAGCCTACTCAGATGATTTACGTCGCAAGTTATTGGAGGCGTACCAACAAGGGGACGGAAGTCTCCCGGAATTGGCGGCCCGGTTCCGGGTGAGCGTGTGTTGGGCCAAGACGATCTCGGCGACTCTGCGGCACACGGGACGGATGGAGCGGCCGCCGGCTGGCCCGCGCGGTCCCCGCAGCAAACTCACACCGGAAGTGCAAGAGCAGTTGCGTGTGTG
>SHUD01000038.1 GCA_009697505.1 Bryobacterales bacterium | reverse complement strand
CGGAACTGCTGCACGGCTCGTTGCTGTTTGATCTGGTATTGTTTCTTCAAGCGACTCTCTCCTTTTTCTTGGCGGAAAAATTAACCCTCGGCTCATTATGGCCGCGGGTTTGAGAGTCGCTACTTTCTACGATTTACCGGGCATCCTCATGCCACCCCACGTCGGCATCCACCAGCAAGGACTGCCATCCGTGCGCGCCGGTGCTCAAGAACAGCCAGGCGATCAAAGCGATGAACAACAAATCGGAGAGCGAAGGCACCACCAGTTTCGTCCAGCGGCCAGTCACCAGTGCGCTCATGTTGCCCGAACGATGGGGAAGTACGGCGATGGTGGAATTGGGGATCATCCTAATTCTCTATTCGCCAGTTCCGGGCGGGCACTTTAGAAAACCCGGGTTTTCCGCTAGACCAACGTCTTTTCCGCGGACGGCGTGGGTGCAAGACCTTCCAGGCGCGAGACGTTGTGGACCCGGTCGAGCCCCAACAACCGCCGCCCCTGCACCGCCAACTCAAAGCGGTCCTGCACGCCGGTCTTTTCGAAGATGTGCATGAGATGAACTTTCACGGTGCCCGCGGTAATGGTCAACGCGCCGGCGATTTCCTTGTTTTTCAAGCCCAGGCATACGTGGTGAACGATTTCCCGTTCGCGCGGGGTCAGACGCGGAGTCACGCGCCGGTCGAAGCTTCCTGCCGCGTGCTCGGAGAGCGTGCTTTCAATCCACACATCGCCCTTGCTGACCGACCGCAGGCACTCCACCATCTGAGCAACGGCAGCGGATTTTTTAAGGATGCCTCGCGCCCCCTGCTGGAGCGCCCGGAAACAATCGATTTCCGCCAGGTCGTTGACCCACAGCACCGGCTGACAGTGCACCCACGTGCTTTTGACATCGGAAACAAACTGGAAGAGGAACTTTAAGCCCGCGCTGTGATCGACGAGTACAACATCGGGATGATGCTCACGCACCAGGTCCAGGGCTCCGGTTAGAGTGGACGCCGAACCGAGGTAGTCAAATTCGGCGTCCTGGGAGAGAACTTTGGCCAGACCTTCCAGCACGATTGGCTGCGCTTCACAAGCAATTACCCTGACTGGATTCACGTGATTTCCCTTAGGAGCATAGAATCGTCGGGGGGGCACGCGCGGATAGGTACTAAGTGCCGATTCCCTGAAGCGCCATCGCTAACGCGCATTTCTCACACGAGATTGCTTACGGAGGAGCAGATCCCAACGTGGAGCGGGCTTGAGCCTGCGACGGGGACTTGAGTCCCCGGTTCGAAGTGTGGTTATACCGCGGCGGAGGCTTTAGCCTCCGTTGCAGGCTAAAGCCCGCTCCACGCTGGGCCCCGGTATGGCTCTTTCTGATCTACCTTGGGAGGTTGTGAGAAATGCAGGCTAACGCGAGTGGAATCAGCTTGATGACAGGGCGATGCGGGCTACCGCCGAAAAGCCAGCGCGGCGCCGGCGAGCGACACCGCCGCGATCACCAGACCCCAGCCGGTGAGCAGGTGGTGTTGGATCATCCAGCCGGCCAGGAGCGGAGCCACGATCTGGGAAACCGAATTCAGCGACTGCGTGAGGCCCAGGACCACGCCTTGCTCATCGCGCGACGTCCGCTGCGTGATGGAACTGGTGAGAGTAGGCCGCACCAGGCCTCCCACGACGAGTCCGGTCATCGCGACCACCAGCCAGGGAACGGAGTAGCAGAAGGCCAGCAGGGCATAGCCGATGCCATAGGCGGCAAATCCAACGCGGGTGAGCGCCGTCTCCCCGAAACGTTTCACCAGACGCCCCAGTGCCGGCCCCTGCAGGAAGATTCCCATGAGGCCCGCGTAGGCCCACGTATAACCCGTCTGTTCCGGTCCGAACGGGCGGCCGTGCCAGGTCAACCTGCGCTCGACAAACAAGGGCAGCGCGGAGACGAACATGGCGAAGGAAAATGTGAACGTCAGGAATTGAAACAGCAGATTGCCCAGCTCGGGTTGTTTGAAATAGCGCGCGTAGGCGCCCCACGCCACCAGCGACAAACGGCGGCCGCCGGGGCCCACGGGTGCTCCCGGTCTGGCCGGCATCGTCGAAACCGGGGGCAGCAAGAACGTGGTGGCCATAATGCTGGTGAACGACATCAACGCGGCGGCATAAATCGGATAGCGGTAATCGAAGGTGGAGAGGTATCCGGAAACGGCGGGACCGATGAGAAAGCCCAGTCCAAAAGCGATGCCGATGATGCCGAAGGATTTGGCGCGCTCCTCGGGCTTGGTGACGTCGGAGATGTAGGCCTGCGCCAGAGACAGGTTGCCCGCCGTCGCCCCGTCAATGATACGCCCGAGGAAGACCATTCCCAAAGAACCGGCCCAGGCGGTCACCAGAAACCCGATCAGCGTGCCGATCTGGCTGACGATCAGCAGCGGTTTCCGGCCCGTGTGATCGGAGAGCCGCCCCAGCAGCGGTCCGGAAAACAACTGGCACAGCGCGTAGACGGCCACCAGCCACCCCACCTGGCTGGGACTGGCACCGAGCTTTTCGGCGTAAAACGGAAGCAGCGGGATCATGATCGTCAGACCGAGAACATCCACGGCCACGATCAGGAAAATGGGAAGAAGGGGGAACTTGCGCAAACTACTATGATGGCACGGAGCCTGCCGGCCCTATCTTTAGTGGCCGGTCTCTTTGAAGCTACCCGCCTTCTTGGCCGGATCGACCAGCGTCGGGTAAAACTGGACGAAGGTGGTGTCCACGGCGCCGTTCTGCCCGTGGCAGGAATAGCAATCGGCGGTCTTGGGGAACAGCGTCCCCTTCTGCGCGCCGTCCTTGAAGCCGTAAAAGGCCCAGCCGCCCTTGGCGTGGTCCTTCACGTGACCCTCGATGTGAAGGATATTGGACTGCACGCGTCCGTTCTTGTTGATGGACACGCGGCTCTCCGAGGCGCGCACTTCGAGCAAAAGCACCGTCTTATCCGGCCAGACGCCGGTCTTCAGGAACTCCTGGTACGCCTTCGGATTCACGAAGACGTTTTCAAACGGCGGGTTGGCGTTGGGCGCCGCGTCCGCCTTATAGGTCATGCCCAGCCCGGCGGAGAGAAACACCCACTGGCGATAGTCCTTGGGCAGGACCATCTGGCCGTCATTCGTATATTGGAGCGCGCCGGACTGCGCGGCCAAGGTTGCGCAGAAGGCAGCGACGCTCAACAGAGTCAAGGCAATCACTTTTCGCATTTGCAGCCGATCTTAGCACAAACGGGAAACCGGCCAAATGTTTAGATGCCGGCTTAAAGCCTAAGTCCTTTGTGGCCGATGGAATGGAGAGCGAATGGCTACCCTCGACACACCCGCGGCCGCAATGGCGGTCTCCTATTCACGGGAACAGGTGTGCCGCACGGCGCTGCGCTGGATCGCGGGAATCGTGGCCGTGGGACTGGCCGGGCACCTGATCGTTTTATTGTGGGCTCAGCACGAGTTCACACCGGTGGAGCCATTGGTGGTTCTGCACTCGAACATGTTTGCCCAGGGCGAAGGACTGTATTGGGGCGTGAACCGCTATCCGTATACGATTTCCGCCTACGGCCCGATTTTCTACGCGGTTTCCGGCTATCTCCACAAGCTGGGCGTTCCCGCGTATCAGAGCGGACGTATTCTGGCATTCGGCGCGCTGCTGGCCGCACTACGGCTGTGTTGGCTCTGCCTGGGCTATCTCACGCGAAACCGTTACGCGCAATGGGCGGCTGTGATCTTGGCGGCATCCACTTCGAACATTTTGTATTGGGGAACCACCGGACAAGTGGACCTGCTGGGGTGCTGCTTTTCGCTCGGAGCGCTGGCGGCGTTCCTGAAGTTCCGCGAGCGTGCGGATACGAAAGCTTTGGCGCTCTCCGGCGCGCTGGTGATCCTGGCGGTTTTCACGAAACAGACGTTCGTGGCCGCGGGCGCGGCCATTGGGCTCACGCTACTGCGCGAAGACCGCAAGCGGGCGGCGTTGTGGATCGCGGGGGTCGGCTTGGCCGGCGGCGGCATCGCCTCCGGGCTGAACGCGCTGACGCGCGGCGGCTTTTTCGCGGACGCGATTTTCGCCAACATCAATCCGTTCGCCTGGTTCAAACTTGGCCAGCAGGCGCAGTACCTGACTTTGACCGGAGCGGGAGTGATCCTGACCGCCGTCGCCGGCGCGTGGCATTGCTCGCGCCGCACGGCACCGGTTTATCTCTACGCGGGGCTGGCAGCGGGCGTATGGCTCATGACCGCGCCGAAAATCGGTTCAGATCTGAACTATCAGGTCGAAATGATGCTGGCGCTTGCGATCTGCGCAGGTTGTGCTCTCGACCAGCTCGCGTTCTTTCCGAGCCTATTCACGGCGCGCCAGACGTGGGTCACGCTCCTGCAGATGCCTTTATTGCTACATGTGGCGCTGAACGTGTTGCTGACAGTCCGGGTGGTGGCCGAGCGTGTGATACGGGAACCATTCAAAGCGCGAGAAACCAATGTACTCAGGGCTTACGTGCACCGGCCGGGCCGTGTGCTTTCGGTGCAATATGATTCGCTAGTGTATGAGCGCGGCCGCCTCGAAGTCGAGCCGCTCATTTACTCCTTGCTGGTCCGCGGCGGACTCACCGATCCCGCGCCAGTGCTGCGCGATCTGGAAACCCGGCAGTTTGCCACCGTGATTCTGGCCGACAACGTATTCGAGCGGGCCACGGCGCCACAGGATCTGGAACACGGCACCCTTACCGCGGCGCAACTCGACGCCGTCCGCGACAACTACAAACTGATCGGTCCCGTGGACGGCCCCTACGGCGTGTATGTATATGAGCCCCGGAACAACTGACACCTTCGAGCGCGAATATCACCGCGTCCGCCTGCCCTTCGATCCGGAACGCGGCAAGGTGTGGCGCGCGTTGTGCCGCTATCTTTCGCCGTGGGTGGATGCCAACGCGGGCCTGCTGGATCTGGGCGCCGGCTACGGGGATTTCTCGCGCTTCTCCAAAGCTTCCGCGAAATGGGCGCTGGATATGAACCCGGAACTGATCGGTCATTGGGAAGACAGCGTGCAGCCGCTGATTCAATCGGCACTGGCTCCGCTGCCTCTGGCGACTGGCTCACTGGGCACGGTGTTCGCGTCGAATTTTTTTGAACACTTCACGATCGAAGACGGCGCGCGAATCTTGTTTGAAATCCGCCGCGTTCTGAAACCGGGCGGACGGCTGATCGTCGTGCAACCCAATTTCCGTCTGGAGCCACGGCGCTACTTCGACGACTACACGCACAAGACCATCTTCACCGACGAAGGCTTCCGCGGATGGCTCGGAGCATCGGGGTTTCGCGTGGTCCGCGGCGAGCCGCGCTTCACGCCGTTCACCATGAAGTCGCGCTGGCCCAAAGCTGAATGGATGGTCGATCTGTATCTCCGCCTGCCCTTCCGGCCGCTGGCCGGGCAGTTCCTAGTGATCGCGGAGCCCTCCGGGAACTAATATGTGGCACGGCAAAAAAGTCGCGGTCATTTTCCCGACCTACAACGAGAAGGATTCCATTCGCCGGGCTATTCTCGCTTACTACGCGACCGGGTTGGTGGACGAAGTGATCGTGGTCAACAACAACGCGGCGCCGGGAACGTCAGAGGAAGTCGCGGGTACGGGCGCGCGCGAGATCTTCGAGACCAAGCAAGGCTACGGCAACGCGCTGCTATGCGGCATCGACAACAGCGACGCCGGGCTGGTGATCTTCTCCGAGCCCGACGGCACCTTCAGCGGCCACGACGTGATCAAGCTGCTGGCGTACTCCGATGATGTCCCGGTGGTCTTCGGCACGCGCACCACGCGCGAGTTCATCTGGCAGGGCGCCAACATGGGCAAGTTCCTGTGCTGGGGGAACTGGGCTGTCGCCAAGATGACCGAGTTGCTGTTCAACACCACGCTTCTGACCGACATGGGCTGCACGCAGAGACTGCTTTCACGCGAGGCGCTGCAACTGATCCGCCCGCACCTGAGCATCGGCGGCTCGCACTTCGGCCCGCAGGTGTTGCTGGAAGTGGTGCAGCACGGAATTCCGTTTGTCGAGATACCGATGAATTATTGCGCGCGCGTGGGCGAGTCTTCGGTCACAGGCTCCTTCTGGAAAGCGTGGAAACTCGGCTGGCGCATGATCTTTCTGGTGTTGAGCTACCGCTTCGGCCTGATCGCCCGCGAGCGCCTCCGCTGGCAGGAAGCCGCGATCACCCCGCCGCGCGCCCGCCAGGAAGAAGCGCAACCCAGCACGGAATCGCTGGCGGCACTGGCGCGGGAAGTACGGGAGCGTGCGGATTCCAAATCGGGGACACTCCTGCAACGCTGATCTAACCAGAGTCGTAAACAGAACCCCGGAGTGTCCCCGATTTACTATCCCGCCTGCACTGGCTCCCACCGCCGGGCCATCTCTTGAAATGCCGCCGCGTGTTGCGGCCAATCGTGCAGCGTTGCGGGATCGAAATCCGCTCCATTCGGCCAAACCAGCGTATGAACTTCGGGATCGATTTTGACCCGCCGAAACAACTCTTGATCGCGGAGCGGCCCGAAGAGTTCCCCGGCGAGGACAGAATGAAAATTGATCACTTGTTCCGATGCATCATCGAAGCGCACCCGCAGTGTGTAATCGGAAACGATGTCGAAGCCAACAACCCTGTAAATGGGATGCGTCATAACTTACCTCAACGGCTCGATAGGGACAGCGATTCGCCCGGCTTGCAATCTTTGCCAGTCGGCCTTCAACTCGGCCTGATGAAGCTCAGCCCACGCCTCGACAAAGAGCCGTTGCCGGAGCGGTAACGCGCCCGCGATCATGTCGATGGGTTCAATACTGAAGACGCCCACGCTTCTTTAGATAGTAGGCATGGAAATGCGCGACATGGTGAGGGGCGCCCGCTTCCGCGTACATACGAATAATGATTCCGAAAAACCGGCTGAGTTCCGGCACCAATTACATTCTATAGCTTCAATAGCGCCCGTAGCCTTTTGGTTTGCACGCGGCTCACCGGGATCTCGGTCTGCTTCTTATCGTCCATGCGCAGTTGGAAACTCGACTTGAACCAGGGAATCACTTCCTTAATGCGGTGGATGTTGACCAGGTACGAGCGGTGCACGCGCCAGAACATGTCCGGGTCGAGGTTGGATTGCAGTTCTTCGATGGTCCGGTAGTTCGACTGCCCTTCGAGCGACGACGCCACCACCGTGATCAAGCCGCCTTCGATAGTCGCGTAGACCACGTCCTGTGCGTCCACAATAAAATTCCGCTGGCTGCTCTTGACCAATAACTTGGTGCGCTGCAGGGAAGGCTTGGGAGGCGGCAGCGCTTCGGCGGCCGCGACCTTGGCGCGTTCGGCGACGCCTTTACGCGCGCGCTCGACGGCAATCTCCAGCCGGTCTTTATCCACGGGCTTCAAGAGGTAGTCCAGCGCCTCGACGCGAAATGCCTCGACGGCGTACTGGTCATAGGCGGTGGCCATCACGAAATAGGGAAGCGGAATGCCCTGCTCGCGGAGCCTGGCAATGACGCCCATGCCGTCCAGTCCCGGCATCTGCACGTCCATGAAGACGAGATCCGGCTCCAGGTCGGCGATCAGTTTGACGGCTTCCAGACCGTTGGACGCAGTGGCGATGATGTCCACATCCGGAAACTCTTTGAGGAGAAAGGACAGCTCGTCGAGCGCCAGCTTTTCGTCGTCGACTAGAACGGCGGAAATGGTCTGCGCGGAGGCCCCGCCATTTTGCGTTGCTCCCGCTACTCCGGTGGCCGCGCGATTGCCCATGAAACGCCAGTATAACGCGCGAAGTGTTAAGATATCTTTTGCGGTCCTGCCGAAGCTTGCCGCGCGCGAGAGACCCATCGTTGCAGATACTTCGCTGACAACACTATCGTTAGGAGCACCAAACTTTTGCCCGCCAAAGAGAATGTCCAGATTGCGCCTGCCCAGGGGAAACTCGGCGTATTGATTCCGGGAATCGGCGCGGTTTCCACCACTTTTATCGCGGGTGTGGAAGCCATCAAGCGCGGCCTGGGGCTGCCTGTCGGCTCGCTCACGCAGCTTTCCACCGTACGCCTGGGAAAACGCACTGACGGCCGCTCGCCCAAGATCAAGGATTTCGTCCCCCTGGCCGGCCTGGAGGACCTGGTCTTCGGCGGCTGGGACATTTACGAAGACACGGCCTACGAGGCCGCCGTCAACGCCAAGGTGCTGGAACCGTCGCTGCTTTCGCAGTTGAAGGAGCCGCTTTCCGCCATCCGCCCCATGAAGGCGGTCTTCGATCCCGAATACATCCGCCGCATCAACGGCCCCAACGTGAAGACCGGCGGCACCAATATGGACAAGGCCGAAGCGCTGATGGAGGACATTGGAAACTTCCGGAAGACGTCCGGCGCCAGCCGCCTGGTGATGATCTGGTGCGGTTCCACGGAAGTATTTCACCGCGCCTCGGACGTTCATCAGACCATCGAAAAGTTCGAAGCCGGCCTGCGCAATAACGATCCGGAGATCGCGCCCAGCCAAATATACGCGTATGCGGCCATCAAATCCGGCGTCCCCTACGCCAACGGCGCGCCTAATCTGACCACGGACACGCCCGCGCTGCTCGACTTCGCCCGCGACCGCAACGTGCCCATCTGCGGCAAGGATTTCAAGACCGGCCAGACCTTCATGAAAACTCTGCTTGCGCCCGGTTTCAAGGCGCGCATGCTGGGCATCAACGGCTGGTTTTCCACCAATATTCTGGGCAATCGCGACGGCGAGGTTCTCGAGGACCCGGGTTCGTTCAAGACCAAGGAAGAAACCAAGCTCAGCGTGCTGGACCAGATCCTGCAGCCCAAGCTGTATCCGGATCTTTACGAAAACCTCTACCACGTGGTGCGTATCAACTACTATCCGCCGCGCGGCGACTCCAAGGAAGGCTGGGACAACATCGACATCTTCGGATGGCTGGGCTATCCGATGCAGATCAAGATCGACTTTCTGTGCCGCGATTCGATTCTGGCCGCGCCGCTGGTGCTCGACCTGGTGCTGTTCATGGATTTGGCGCAGCGTTCCGGCATGCGCGGCATCCAGGAGTGGCTGTCGTTTTACTTCAAGGCGCCCATGACCGCGCCGGGCCTGTATCCCGAGCACGACGTTTTCATCCAGCTCATGAAACTGAAAAATACTCTGCGCTGGATGCGCGGCGAGGATCTGATCACCCACTTGGGACAGGAGTATTACGACTAACTCCCCCACCGCTGTTCCCGGTCCGCGATTCGCCGTTCCTGAATTTGCCGTATGAATTGCCTGGTCATCGGAGGAACCCAGTTCATTGGCCGCCACTTGGTCGCCGAGCTACTGAAGGGTGGCCACGCGGTCACGGTACTCCATCGCCAGCCCAAGCACGGTCTGGGCCGCCGCGTGAAAAACATCGTTGCCGACCGCAACGACGTGAAGGCCATGAAGGCCGCCTTGGCCGGCAAAAGCTTCGAAGTCGTTTTCGATAACGTCTACGATTGGCAGCGCGGAACCACCGCGGCGCAGGTGGAAGGCACGGTGCGCGCGGTCAATGGGCCGCTGCACCGGTATATTTTCATGTCCAGCGTCGCGGCGTACGGCGACGGACTCAATCACCACGAAAGCGACGCGCTGGCGCCCGATGACGCCGCCGACCTCTACGTCCGCAACAAAGCCACCAGCGAACGGGCACTGTTCCGTATGCATCAGCGCATCGGCCTGCCTGCCGTGACCTTGCGGCCTCCTTTTGTCTACGGGCCTGAAAATCCTCTGTATCGCGAAGCATTTTTCTGGGATCGCCTGCGCGCGGGCCGCCCGATCATCGTTCCGGGCGATGGCCGCCGCCTGATGCAATTCATCTATGTGAAGGATCTGGTGACCGCCGCGCTGCGCGCCATGACGGAGAAGGCCGCCGTGGGGCATGCGTTCAACATCGCCAACGCGCGGCCGGTGGCGCAGTCGGATTTTGTCGACGCGCTGGCCAGAGCCTGCCGGAAGCCGGCGAAGTTCGTACGCATCCCGCGCGAGTACTTGCTACGCGCGGGCGGGCACCCCATGGGGCCGAAGATGTATTTCGGAATCTATCTGGACATGCCGCCGATTACCGAGGTGACCGCCAAGGCGCAGCGCGTTTTGAAGTTCAAGCCCACCGACTTCGCGGCCGGTCTGGCGGAAACCTACAAATGGTATCTGCGCCACAAGCGCGCGGCAAAGCAGGACTATTCGTTTGAAGATGCGTTGCTGACCCACGCGCCGGTGCTGGCCGCGCCCAAGTAACCGCTACTCGCTGGCGCGCACTTCCTGGAGACGTTCGCGCAGGGTAGCGGAAAGCGAACTCTCGATCTCGGGCGTGATGAGCCCCACTGAATCCAGGTCCTGAATGTGGACCTTGTCCTTGAGACGGAAACTCGTCAGCTTCATGCGGACCAGGTCCGCAACGGGAGCGATGAAGACGCCCTCTGTTGCGCGTACCGGCTGGGAAATGTCTGGTACGGTGTCCGTATATTCTGGCCGGACCTTTTCGTTCGTGAAAATGAGATGAATGGCGCTGCGCGCTTTAGGCGTGACTGCGTCCACCAGCATATCCACGCCGGCGGCGTGCCTGTACTGGAGGCCAATGGACTGCACGGCTTGTGCGATCCGCTGTAAATCCTGCCGGTCGATAGCCACATCCACGTCCCGCGTCAGCCGTGCCGCCAGAGGATCGATGCGGTCCACATGGCAGAACACGGCGAATCCGCCAATCACCTGATAGCGGATGCCGGCGTTCGTCAGCGCCGCATCCAGGCGCTTCACTACGTCACGAAGTTGTTCCACTTTGTTCTCGTAGAAAGTGTTCGCCAGCACGGTATTCTCTCACCGCCGATTGTGGCACAAACGCTGGACGGCTGCCTTGACTTGCTCCAGCAAATCCGGAGCGTCCCCACCGATGAGCGTTCCCAGCGGCCGCCAACGCGCCGCCATGCGCTCACTGACGAAACCTTTCGCGATGCTGATGAGCGGCACGCCGCACGCCGAAGCAACGTGCCCACCAGCGGAATCGTAGCCGACGAACAATTTAGACTTTGCGATTCGCGCGGCGAACGGCGCAAACTCACCTTCGTGCGAGAGCATGCCGGGCAATAGGGCGCGTTCCACGCGGGCGCGTTCTTCGGCGCTCCCGCCTTTGTCCACCAGCACCGTCTCGCCGGTGTCCGCCAACACGCGCAGGAGTTCCTTCTCAAACTCGCCGCCGACACGTTTTTCGAGATTCTCGCCCACACCCAGGCTGACGGTGATCCCAACGGGCTCCGCCGCGTTGGGCAGAGGCGCGATGTACGGCCGGGCGTCGACGCCGAAAACCTCCCTTGCCCACCGCGCGGCGAGGACCGGGAGTTGTTCGTTATCCTCGCCGCCGTAACTGCGGCTCGGGAAGTGAAAGTAGTTGCGCTCCGCGCAGATCGAAAGCAGGCCGAGTTGCGTCAGCCGCGAATCGGGATCCAGCACGACGCCGTCGTCAATCCACAAGCCGCCCGACGCAAGCAAGCGTTCGCGCAGGCCGCCACCGCGGGCGTACGGTACCTGAATATGCCGGACGCGCGGATCGGCTTCAAATAATTCGTAGGACTTTCGGGGGCCAGCGAAAACGATCTCCGCGTCCGGGTAGCGCTGTTTGGCCGTGTCGAGTAAAACGCTGGTGACCGCCACGTCAGCGCCCAATGTCACACGTGACAGCACATAAACACGCTTCGCGTCAGCGGTCGCCGGCGGCATTGCCGAGCTACTCCGGACGCGTGCGGCGAGCTCAGGACACGCGCGGCGGATGACTTCCGCAAAAAGTTGATTGTACGTTGCAACGAGTCTGGGCTCGAACAAATCGCCCAGGCGTTCGACCACGATGGACAGCAAAGCTTTGCCGCCATCCACGGCGAGCGCCCGTTCCAGAAGCGAATCCGGCCAGGGCTCGCCGCGCAAGCAGTATCCAAGCAGCTCGCTACAGGTATTTTCCAACCAGCAGCTCCAGCTTCTTGCGCGTGGCTTCCGGAATCGTCTTGCGGTCCGAGATCAAAGCATGCGAAAGCGCCGAGCCGCACTTGCAATCGCGCGTTGCGGGCATGGTGCGCACGGCTTCGGCCACCAACTTCGCCGCGTTGGCGGCGTTCTGCGTCAGGTTCGCGATGATGTCGTTGACGGTCACCGCATCATGATCCGGATGCCAGCAGTCGTAATCGGTAACCATGGCGATGGTCGTGTAGCAAAGCTCGGCTTCGCGCGCGAGTTTGGCCTCCTGCAAATTCGTCATGCCGATGACGTCCATGCCCCAACCGCGGTACAGGTTCGATTCAGCAAGCGTCGAGAACGCCGGACCCTCCATGCACAAGTAAGTGCCGCCCAACTTCGCCGTGATGTTCTGCGTCTTCGCTGCCCGATGCGCCACATGAGCCAGTTGTGAACAGATGGGATGCGCGAAGCTGATGTGCGCGACCAGGCCTTCGCCGAAAAACGTGGACACGCGCCCGCGCGTGCGGTCCACGAATTGATCCGGAAGCACGAAGTCCAGCGGCTGGTGCTCTTCCTTCAGCGACCCCACGGCGCTAAGCGAGAGAATGCGTTCCACGCCCAGCATCTTCATGGCGTAAATGTTCGCCCGGAAGTTCAGATCCGAAGGCGAAATGCGGTGCCCGCGCCCGTGCCGCGCCAGAAACGCGACCTCCTTGCCGGCCAGTTTGCCGATGACGAAGGCGTCCGAAGGCGAGCCCCACGGCGTTTCCATCGTGCGTTCCTCTTGCGCGTCAAAACCGGGCATCGAGTACAACCCGCTGCCCCCGATAATTCCAATGGTTGGATTCATGCTTGTATCAATTCTAAAAGGACTCCGCCGGTGGACCACGGGTGGACGAACACGTAAAGGTGGCCGCCGGCCCCCGCGCGGGGCTCGTTGAGGATGCGCGCTCCGGCCGTTCGCAGGCGTTCCACGGCCGCTTGCAAGTCCGGAACCTGCAGCGCGACATGATGCAGCCCTTCGCCGCGCTTCTCAATGAACTTGGCGATGACGGAATCCGGCGCGGACGCCTCCAGCAGTTCGATGCGCGGCTCGCCCAACGGCAACATCGCGACGTTGACTTTCTCCTGTTCGACCACTTCGCGGAGCGAAACCGGCAAACCGAGTTGGCCTTCGTAAAACTGCAACGCCTGATCCACCGACTTCACCGCGATCCCCAGATGATCGATGCGCACGGCAGTTGCAGTGGCGAACTGCCTCTCGTTGCGTTCGCACCGGTTTACGGCTTGCGCCAGCTCGCGAGTGCCATGCCCTTCGCTGGCTACTGTGCGGACGATCGGCCGCTGGCCCGCGATAGCGTGCAGCTCCTGTTCCAACTTATCGGTGCCGGGATAGTCCGCCTTGTTGATCACGAAGACATCCGCGACTTCCAGCACGCCGGCCTTCATCGTCTGGATGTCATCGCCAGAACCGGGCGCCATCGCCAGCATCGTCACCTGAGCCAGCCTCGCCACGTCCACTTCGCTCTGCCCCACGCCGACGGTTTCAATGATCACGACGTCAAAGCCCGCGGCGTCGAATAGCGTGACTAGATCGCCGGTCGCATGCGCCAGACCTCCGGGAGTTCCACGCGCGGCCATCGAACGGATGAACACGCCAGGATCGTCATGATGCTGCTGCATGCGGATGCGGTCGCCGAGAATCGCGCCGCCGGTAACCGGACTTGAAGGGTCGACGGCAATCACTCCCACCGTCTTGCCTTCGGACCGATGCAACGCGACGAGCCGGTCGCACAACGTGCTCTTGCCCGCGCCCGGCGCCCCCGTGATCCCAAGAATGAGGGCGCGGCCAGCGAGCGGCTCCAATTCACTGGCGATGGTGGACCCTCCGGGCGCCCGGTTCTCGATGAGCGTCGCCGCGCGAGCCAACGCCCGCCGGTCGCCCCGCAGGACTGCCGCAACCAGTGCCGCAATATCAGCCATGCTGCCGCTCGGAGTTCAGCAGTTGCCGCGCGATCACCAGCCGCTGGATCTCGCTGGTGCCTTCGCCGATGGTACACAGCTTTACGTCACGGTAAAACTTTTCCACCGGATAGTCTTTGAGGAACCCGTAGCCGCCGTGAATCTGCAAGGCTTCATCGGCCACACGCACCGCCGTTTCGGAGGCGAACAACTTGGCCATGGCGGATTCCTTGTTCACATTCTGGCCGTGATCTTTCAGGGAAGCCGCGCGCAGCGTCAGCAGGCGCGACGCGTCGATATCCGTCGCCATGTCGGCCAGCTTGTGCTGAATGGCCTGGAACTTGGAGATGAACCGGCCGAATTGTTTGCGCTGTTTGGAGTAGCGCAACGCCGCTTCATAAGCTCCCTGGGCGATACCCACCGCCAGAGCCGCAATCGATATGCGCCCGCCGTCCAGAATGCGGAGCGCGTCCACGAATCCTTCCCCTTGCTTGCCGCATAACTGCGAGGCGGGCACGCGGCAATCGGTCAGAATCATTTCATTGGTGGGCGAGCAGCGCATGCCCAGTTTGTTTTCCTTCTTACCCGGGCGGAATCCCGGCGTACCCTTCTCGATCAGGAACGCGGAAATCCCATGCGCCGATGCCGCGCGATCCGTCACCGCCATCACTACGCACAGATCCGCAACCTGCCCATTCGTCGTGAACGTCTTGCTCCCGTTGATCACCCAGCAATCGCCTTCTTGGACTGCGCGCGTGCGCGTACCGCCTGCGTCAGACCCGGATTCCGGTTCGGTCAGCGCCCAGGAGCCGATCCATTCCCCGGAAGCGAGCTTGGGAATGTAACGCCGCTTCTGCTCGTCGTTACCAGCCAGATAGATGTGATTGGTGCACAGCGAGATGTGCGCCACCACGCTGAGCGCGACCGACAGGTCCACACGCGCCAACTCTTCCACCACCAGCGAATAATCAACGTAGCTGTAACCCGAGCCGCCCAATTCCTCCGGGAATACAGCGCCCAGCACCCCCATCTGCCCCAGACGCCGGAATACATCTTCGGGGAACTTCTGCGATTCGTCCCACTCCATCACGTGGGGCTTGATTTCGGTTTCACAGAACTGGCGGACGGTCTTGCGGAGCTGCTGCTGTTCCTCTGTGAATCCGAAGTCCATGGGGTGAACGAGTGAAGTGGGCTAAACGATCTCTTCCGTCTCCGCGTTCCAGCGAACGGTGCGTCCGGCATGGTAGCTTTCCACCGCCATCAGGCAGGCGACGGTGACGCGCCACCCCGCCTCGAACGGGCAGTTCGGTTCGCGATGAGCACGAATCGCGTCGAGGAAGTTCTGCATGTGGGCCTGCGGCAGGTGTGACGCCCGGCCCATCCGCTCGGCGTCTTCCGGCCGGTTTACTTTTTGTGGCGTGTAACGCACGTGGTTGCCGCGGGAAATGGTCCCGTGCGAGCCCAGCAAGTCTTCCGTAACGCCCAATTGGTTGTTGCCGAATCCGGACGACCAGCTCACCAGCATGTGCTCGGGTTGGTCGAGCGCCACGTCCATCGTGTCCGGCGTCTCGCGGCCGTCGTTCCACAGATAGATTCCGCCGCTCATGGTGGCCGCGCGAGGAATCTGCAAGCCCAATGCCCGGTACCAGAACGCGAGCTGCTGGCTCATGTTTTCCGAAACCCCACCGCCCGCGTATTCCCAGAAGTAGCGCCAATGGATCAGACGGTTGGCATCAAACGCCCGACCGCCGCGATCGAAATTGTTCCACGCCACGTTTTGCGGATTCACGTCCGCGGTCAACAGCGCCGGGCGCGCCCACTGTGGCTTGTGACGCGGTGTATTGCGATAGTTGCGCATCACCAGCGCGCTGATTTTCCCCACGCGATCGGCGGGCGTCAGGAACTGTGCGACATCCGCCATGTGTCCAAAGGAGCAAGCCTGATGCCCCACCTGGACTATCTGGCGGTTGCGGTGCTTGGCAAACGCCGCACGCATCCGCTTGGCGTCATCCAAAGTGTGCGCCAGCGTTTTCTCAAGGTAGACATGCCTGCCGGCGTCGAGCGCGTCGCAGAACGGCTCGGCGTGCAGGTGCGGCGGGGTGGCGATCACCACGGCGTCGAGCGAGTCATCTTCCAACAACTGGCGGTAATCGGCATAAGAAGCCGCGCCGGGAGCGAAGCCCACCGCCTTCTCCAGACGCTTGGTATAAATGTCGGCGAACGCCGCAACTTCCGCGTTCTCCGAGACCCGAATCTGGTTCAGCAGTTCCAGGCCGCGGTCGCCCGCCCCGATGATGCCCAAACGGATGCGGTCATTGGCGCCCAGGGCGCGCGCCGGTACCGACGCCAGTGTCCCCGCCAGGCCAGACGCGACTTTCCCCAGGAAATGACGCCGTGAGTCCATCTCTCTCATAACTTCTCTGCCTTAAGGGTAGCAATCTAAATGGATTGAGGTATACGGAAGGAGAATCGGGGCGGGAAATCCGGCCCCGCTGGAAGTCCCCAATGGCGGTCAGAGCGGAATCTCCGCATCCACCGGCATATTGTTCTTGAGTTCGTGCGCGGTGTTTTCCACATTCACCTTAATGCGATAGACCATCTTCACGCGCTCTTCTTTGGTTTGAATTTGTTTGGGAGTGAACTCGGCTTCCGAGGCGATGAAAGAAACCGTCCCGGTGTAGGTTTTGCCCGGGTAGGAATCGGTCATCAGCTTCACCTGCGTGCCCAGCTTCACGCGCCCCAGGTCGGTCTCGTTCACATACGCGCGCAGCCAGGGATGGTCGATATCTCCGATGCTGACGATGGTGGTGCCCGCCGCGATGACCTCGCCCGGCTCGGCGGCTTTGGTGAGCACCACTCCGTCAATGGGACTGGTGATGGTCGTGTCGGCCAATTGCGCCAAGGTGATTCCATGCTGCGCGCGGGCCCGATCTACTTCGGCGCGGCGCGCTCCCAATTCCTGCTGCTTGCGCCGCAGTTCAATGCGGTTGGCTTCCGCCGTGCGGATCGCCGCCTGGGCACCAGCGAGTTGCGCCCGCACGGAGGCGATTTCTTCCTTGCGCGGCCCTTCCTTCACCATGGCAAACCGTTGCTCAGCCTGCGTCAGAACCGCATTCGCCGCGGTGAACTTAGTCCGCGCCTGATCGAATTGCGACGTGGAAATGTCCTGGTTCCTGTACAGCGTCTGGGCGCGGTCCCAGTCGGCGCGGGTCAATTCCACTTGCGCGCGTGCTTCGTTCACGGCGGCGTCGGCCTGCTGAATTTCCTGCGCGCGACTGCCCGCCAGCAACTCATCCAGATGGGCCTGCACCTGTGCCTGGTCGGCCTGCCGCGCCGCAATATCGCTGTCGATGGTGGCCTGCTGGTACTCAATTGCGGTCTGCAACTGCTCGTAGGCGGACTGCGCACTCGCAATCGCGGCAAGATCCCGCGCTTTTTGCTGATCGAGCTGCGCGGCATCCAAGCGCGCGATCACCTGACCCTTCTGGACCGCGTCCCCCTCGCGCACAGTCAGTTCGATCATGCGTCCGGCGGTCTTGAAGGAGATATCCACCAGCGTCAATTCCAGGTTTCCGGATACCTGAATAGCCGTGCGCGGTCCCGCGAAATAGTTTGTGCGCCACAGAGACACACCGGTGCCGGCCGCCGCCAGCAGGATGAGGATAAGGAGCTTTTTCATTGGTTGATATAGTCTCCGAGGGTTCCCGTAGCCGTGGCCAGATCCAGCCGGGCGGCGTTGTAGTTATAGAGCGCGGCCACCTGGTTGTCGCGGGCGCGCTGCAGGCGGGTTTGCGCGTCCGTGACTTCTAACGAAGTGGCCACCCCGGCCTCATAGCGGCGGCGGGCCTGCGCCAGCTCGTTTTCCGCCAGCGTCTGGCCTTCGCGCGCGGCGTCCACTTCAGCGCCCGCCGAGCGCAGAGCTTCCAGCGCCATGCGAACCTGCAATTCAACCTGTTGGCCCACGTCGCGCGTACGGATTTGCTCTTGCTTGTATTGCGAATAGCTTTCTTCACGGCGGGCCTCGCGGCGGCCGCCGTCAAACACCGGAACCTTGAGGGAGGCTCCATATACATACGTCGCGCGGGAGGCGCTGACGTCCGATCCGATGGCGCCGTAGTCCGCGAATGCTCCGATGGTGGGTAACCGCTCGGACTTGATCGCGACATGGCTTAGCCGGGCGGCTTCCTCGCGCCGCGCTTGCGTCTTGAGTTCGGGACGCGCCTTGCGCGCCTGGCTGAGCAAGGCTTCCGCCGGCGCGGGATCGAAGGATTGGTACGCCAGTTTGTCGGTAAATTCGACGGGCGCGTCCAGACGCAGTCCCATCACCTTCAAAAGTTGCAGCATGGTTCGTGTTCGATCATTCCCGGCGCGGATCAGTAGTTGCCGGTTGTTGGCGAGTTGCACCTCCGCGCGGGTCACTTCAATGCCCGTCCCGGTTCCCGCGGTCTGCGCGCGGCGGGCCAGGTCCACCAGCGCTTGCGCCAGTTCGACGTTGGCGCGCGCCGTGTCGCGCACGGCGTCGGCACGCAGGCAAGCCAGGTAGGCATGCGCCGTGTCATCGCTCACCTGATTGCGAGTGGTTTCGTTATCCAGTTTCACGGCGGCCAGGCTGGCCTTCGCGGCCTTATAGCGATGGATGTCCCCCAGATTGAGCACCGAATACTGGGCCGTGGCGCGCGCGTCGAGCACGCTGAACGGGCCGACAATGGTGGGCAGCGAAAAGCCCGGCACGGGCAGATCGAAGCGGAATCCAAAAGCCAGCAAGTTCGTGGTCTGGCGGCGGTCCTGCACGGAGGCGTCCAGGTTAGGCAAGAACGCGGCCTTGGCCTGCAAGACTTTTTGTTCGGCTTGCTGGATGGATTCCCGCGCCAGTGCCACGCGCGTCGAACCGTCCGGAGCCAGCGCAATTTCAACCGCGCGCTTCATGCTGAGCGGCAGCGGGCTCTGCGCCCACGTGAGCACCGGCGCAAGCATCGGCGCGAGCGCCGAAGTGAGTACCAAGATTCCCGCGGCTCGCATTTATTTCTCCTCGCCCGCCGCTACCGGACCGCGCAACCCCGCTGACAGAAACGCGACCAACCGGCGCAACAATGCGGCGCGATCCACGGGCTGTCCGCTCATCAAGGGCAGGACACTGGATAGCGCCAGCACATGCGTCATCGATCCGGCCATGAACTGGAGCCTCCAGAAGCGTTCTTCGCGAGGCAACTCGGGAAGCGCGGCGCCGATGGCCGCGGAAAAGCGCTGTACCACTTGGATCAAGTGCTTCTTGTAAACTCGCTCGAAGAATTGACTGGGGTTCGACATGACTCGCCCGATCAGAGGCACCGCCGGCAACACATCCATTACGAAGAGCGGCGAAATGAATGCTTCCACCACTTGCTCCACCGTCGGCATTGGTCCAGCGGCATCCAGTAGCTCCATGCGGCGGCGGTTTACGGGTGCAAAGCGGCGCTCGATAACCGCGGCCATCAGGCTTTCTTTGGACTGGAAGTGGTAATTGACGGCGGCGAGATTGACTTGTGCCTCCGCCGTGATATCGCGCAGGGAGGTGCCGTCAAAGCCTTTTTCTCCAAAGAGTTTTTCGGCGGCGTCGAGGATGCGGGTCTTGGTGGCGGAAAGGGTTTCCTGAGGCGAAGCGATCATACGTTTGATTGAATCATACGATCGATTATTAATTCCGTCAATGGTATATTGAGTTAAGTGAACAAAGATTTTGACCGCCGCGGCTACCAGAACTCACCCGCGCCGCGAGACGCAGGTGAAGCCGCCGCCTGGGAGTCCGAGGCTGCATGGCCGCAGGACCCCCCGTTTTGTAAAGACGTTGTGTAAAGACACACAGGATCTTTCGCTGTAGGCTGCAAATTCCCTTCCGGACGCTGTAATCTATAGAAAAGACACTTGCAACTTATGGCAAACCGATTGCATCCAGTTAGGCAGAGGCGATTATGACTACACCTTCGGGAATTTCAGAGGGCGTGGATCTCAAGAGTCTGCTGCCAGGTTCCTGGATCGATGTAGAGACCAAGAGCCGTCATTATTAAGATTGAATGCCTCGGTGGGAACGCGATCCGCGTTTCCGGCCATCCCGATTACTGTCCCGAGCCCGTGCCCGCGCACCTGCAGGGTTCCCTGGATAAGAATGGCGATTTGGAAGTGGGCCGTATCGGACGCGGAATGCGGATGGTATTTTTCCTGAATGACCAGCGTCCGGTCACCACGTCCAGGGTCGTGAGCGTTCACGTGAACGGGCCCAAGGCCGTTCATCGCCAATCTTCGCAGAGCATTCACTGACTGCCGCAAGCGTGCTAGTGCGATTCGTAGGGGAACTTGCGAATGGCTTTGATGCATTCCCGCAGCGCGTCATTGGCAATTTTCCAGGCTTCCTCGAACGGTAGAGGGCCTTTGGGCGAACGGCCTTCCACCAACTCCATCACCAGCGCGTGATCGTGGACTCCGTGGATGGTAGCGATATTGGCGTGGTTCAACGAGGCGAGCACTTCCGCTTCGCGCTGGAAGCGCGCCATGCGATCGGCGTCGCGCGCAAAAGCATCTGGCAGAACTTTCAGCGCCACGTCGCGCTTCAGCTTGGTGTCCTTGGCTCGATACACCTCTCCCATCCCGCCTTTGCCGATTAACGCAAGAATGTAGAATGGCCCGAGTCTGTCGCCTGGCTGGAACGGCATGTAGTGGATTCAATATAGCTTAGTTGAGCGCAACCGGTGCGAAATTGCGTTATGATGGCCCGTATCGTGCCCGTTTCTTGGAGGCTGCACCCGTATGCGGATAATCCTTTTAGCTTTGCTTACTGCCGGGTCGCTGTGGGCCCAACACGAACTCACCGACGGCAAGTATACGAAGACCGATATTGAGATCGGCAGCCGTCTGTACATCGCCAACTGCATTTATTGCCACGGGCCGGATGGCGACCAGATCGCCGGCGTGGACTTCACCCACGCGAAATTCCCGCGCTCGCGCACCGATGACGAGATCGTCAAGGTCCTCCAAAGTGGCATCCCCGGCACCGGAATGCCCGCGCAGACCATGCCCGAGCCGCAGATCCGCACCATCGTCGCCTTCCTGCGTTCCTTACCGGCCGCCGCCGGCCAGGCGCTTCCGCCCAGCGCCAATATTGCCCGTGGCAAGGCGTTATTCCAGGGCAAAGGCCGCTGCACCAATTGCCACCGCGCGCAAGGGATGGGCTCTTATTACGGACCGGACATGAGCGACATCGGCATGCAGCGCCGCATCATCGAATTGGACCAGGCGCTCAGCGAGCCCAATGCCGTCATCCTGCCGCAGAACCGCTTGTTCCGCGTGGTCACGGCGGAGGGAACCGCCATCACCGGCCGCCTTCTCAATCAGGACACGTTTACCGTGCAATTGATCGACAACAAGGAGCGGCTGCTGTCCTACCAGCGTTCCGAACTGAAAGAATTCGCTCCTATCAATACGTCACCGATGCCGTCCTATAAGGACAGTCTCACGGCGGCCGAGCGCGCCGACCTGGTTGCCTATCTACTCTCCCTGAAAGGGGTCCCCCAGCCATGAAGCCAAACATGAAGCCAGCCATAAAAAATGCTCTGATCCTCGCGTTCGCGGCCGCGTCGGCGGCCCAGGCACAAGTTGGATACGATCGCCTCCTGCATACGGAGAAGGAGCCGCAGAACTGGCTCACCTACTCCGGCAACTACAACAGCCAGCGCTACAGCCTGCTGAATCAGATCACGCCGGATAACGTAAAGAATCTGGAGTTGCAGTGGGTCTTTCAGGCGCGGTCGCTCGAAAAGTACGAAGCGACTCCGATCGTGGTGGATGGCGTCATGTACACGGTTCAGGATCCCGACGACGTGGTTGCGCTCGACCCGGCGACGGGCCGGGTTTTCTGGACTTTCTCTTACACACCTTCACCGGACTCGCGCCCTTGCTGCGGCCGTCTCAGCCGGGGCGTGGCCGTACTCGGTGACAAGGTTTTCATCGGAACCATCGACGCGCGTTTGATTGCGCTCGATGCGCGCAACGGCAAGCCCATCTGGAACGTGGAAGTCGACAAACCCGCCGATGGCTACGCCGTCACCCATGCCCCGCTGGTTGTGAAAGATAAGGTCATCGTCGGTGTCGCGGGTGGCGAATACGGCATTCGCGGCCACATTGACGCTTTCGACGCCAACACCGGCAAGCACGTCTGGCGCTTTTACACCATCCCCGGCAAGGGCGAAAAAGGCAACGAAACCTGGGCCGGCGATTCCTGGAAAACGGGCGGCGCCTCCGTGTGGGTCACCGGCTCCTACGATCCGGATTCGAACCTCACCTATTGGGGAATCGGCAACCCCGGACCGGATTGGAATGGCGATGTCCGTGACGGCGACAACCTGTATAGCGACTCCGTGGTCGCGCTGGACGCCGATACCGGCGTCTTAAAGTGGTATTACCAGTTTTCACCTCACGATGAGTTCGACTATGACAGCGTCCAGGTGCCCGTGCTGGCGGATATTCAAATGCCCGGCACCAGTCGTCCGCGTAAAGTCATGCTGTGGGGCAACCGCAACGGCCTGTTCTACGTGCTCGACCGCACCAGCGGCCAGTTCATCATGGGCAAGCCGTTCGTAAAGGTGACCTGGATGAATGGCTTCGATGAGCGCGGCCGTCCCATGAAGGTTGCGGCGGCGGCATCCAGCCGGGAGGGCACTCTGATTTATCCCGGCAACCAGGGTGGAACCAATTGGTATAACCCGTCCTACAGTCCCGCGACAGGCCTGTTCTATATCCCGGCATGGGAAGATTACTCGTCGCTTTTCGTCAAGCAGGACGCCACCTACGTCAAGGGCCAGACCTATGGCGGTGGCGGCCCGCGCAACGTGACCCCGCCCGTGGTCGCCGGCAGTTTCAACTACCGCAAGGAAGGCGAACAATATGGCGTCGTGCGCGCCATCGACCCCAAGACCGGCGAGAAGAAATGGGACTTCCCCATGAGTGACGTGACCGACGCCGGCATCATGACCACGGCCAGCAACGTATTGTTCAGCGGCGGACGCGACGGCTATTTCTTCGCGCTGGACGCCCGCAACGGTAAACTTCTGTGGAAAGCTACGATGGGGGGCCGCGTTACCTCGGGTCCCATGACCTACATGATCAAAGGGCGCCAGTACGTGGCTGTGTGCGCGGGTAATGCGCTGTTTGTCTACGCGCTGCGCCAGTAGATATTTGCGAGAGCCGAGTCCTGCGTTTCGCCCTGGGTGATACAGCCGGGGAGGCTGGGGCACTCGGCGACCCAGAAACCGTCTTCCCCTCGATAAATCAAGACCTGCCGCATGCATCCATTGTGTCTGATTTTCGCCAAGAAAGCGAACCATTTAGGCTCTGCACACGCATTCCTAGCGCCAGGAGTCCATCGCCTGCTTCTTCGGTGGCGCCCCGGCAACTCACTCTTTGTATACGCGCTGCGCCAGTAAGCACGCTACATATACATGCCGCCATTGACGTTGATCACGGCGCCGGTGATGTAGCCGGCTTCGTCGCTGGCCAGGAATTTCACGGCGGCGGCCACGTCCTCGGGCTTGCCGAAGCGCTTGAGGGGAATGTGCGCCAGCATGTTCTGCTTCAACTCGTCGGAGAGCGCGGCGGTCATATCCGTATCGATGAAACCGGGCGCGACGGCATTGACGGTGATGTTACGGCTGGCGATTTCCTGCGCCAGCGATTTGGTCAGGCCGATCAGTCCAGCCTTCGCGGCTACATAGTTGGCCTGGCCCGGATTGCCGGTCTGCCCCACGATGGAAGAGATGTTGATGATGCGGCCCCAGCGCTCCTTCAGCATCGGCTGCATCACTTGCTGAATCGCCAAAAACGCGCCGGTCAAATTCGTGGCCAGCACCAGATCGAAATCCTCTTTCTTCATGCGCAGCGCCAAGCCATCTTTGGTGATGGCCGCGTTGTTCACCAGGATGTCCACCTTGCCCGCCTTGGCGAAGGCTTCCTTGATGGACTCGGGCGAGGACATGTCAATCTGGACCCAACTGGAACCGGGCATCTCCGCGGAAGCCGCCTCCAGTTTCGCGGTATCGCGCGCGGCTAGAATCACGCGGGCGCCGGCTGCGGCCAGCGCTTTGGCGCAGGCGAGTCCGATGCCCCGGCTCGCGCCCGTAACAAAAGCCGTCCTGTTTGTCATAAGCACTAAACTAGCATTATGGCCTATGCCGATTTGCGCGAGTTCATTCGCGCCCTGGAGAAGAACGGCGAACTGAAGCGCATCCCGTTTGAAGTCGACCCGGAACTGGAAATCACCGAGTTCGCCGACCGCAGCGTCAAAAATGGCGGTCCGGCGTTCCTGTTCGAGAAGCCCAAGGGCTCGCAGGTGCCCGTGCTGATCAACGCCTTCGCCAGCCAAAAGCGCATGGAGATTGCGCTCGAAAGCACGGCCGATGCCGTCGCCGGGCGCATCACGGAATTCCTGCAAATGCGTATGCCCGAAGGCATTATCAACAAATTGAAAATGCTGCCGGTGCTGGCCGAGGTCGGCGCTTTCTTCCCCAAGATGGTGAGCGGCGGCGAGTGCAAGGAAGTGATCCGCAAGAAAGATTTTTCGCTCGACCAGTTTCCGATTTTGAAGTGCTGGCCCGAAGATGGCGGCCGGTTCATCACGCTGCCCATGGTGTTTTCAAAAAACCCGGACACGGGTAAGCGCAACTGCGGCTGCTACCGCTTGCAAGTGTTCGACGAGCGCACCACCGGCATGCACTGGCAGACCCATAAGCAGGGCGCCGAACATTACCGGAGAATGCAGGCGGCAGGTGGAAGTAAGAAAAAGATGGACGTGGCCGTGGCTATCGGAGCCGACCCGGCGACAATGTACTCGGCGATTCTGCCGCTGCCTCCCGACATTGACGAAATGATGATCGCCGGGTTCCTGCGCTCCAAGCCCGTCGAGATGGTGAAGTGCGAGACCGTCGATCTCGAAGTGCCGGCCAACTCGGAGATCGTGCTCGAAGGCTACGTCGAACTCGGCGAGCTGCGCCGCGAGGGGCCGTTCGGAGACCACACCGGCTTCTACTCGCTCGACGACGACTATCCGGTGTTCCACGTCACCTGCGTGACGCACCGCAAGAATCCGATTTACGCGACCACGATTGTGGGACCTCCGCCGATGGAGGATTTCTACATGGGCAAGGCCATCGAGCGCATCTTCCTGCCGCTGATGCGCCTGCAACTGCCCGAGGTGCGCGACATCGCCATGCCCGCCGAGGGTATCTTTCACAACCTGATTCTGGTGGCCATCCGCAAATCGTATCCGGGCCACGCGCGCAAGGTGATGCACGCGATCTGGGGTCTGGGCCAGGCCATGTTCTCGAAGGTGATCGTCGTGGTGGACGAAGACGTCGACGTGCAGAACTTCAGCGAAGTGGCCTGGAAGGCGCTGAACAACATCGACCCGCAGCGCGACATCGAATTCGTGACCGGACCCATCGATTCGCTCGACCACGCCAGCCGCCTGCCGAACTTCGGCTCCAAGATGGGCGTCGACGCCACGCGCAAGTGGCCCGAGGAAGGCTTCACCCGCCGCTGGCCCACCGTTATCCGCATGCCCAAAGACGTGCAGGAGCGAGTTGACACACTGTGGAACAAGGCGGGGTTGAAGTAAAGAACGCTCAGCCTACAAATTCGGGCTTGACAACTAATGTTACTTCGACATAATAGTAACATATGGCAAAAGGCGATCACGCGGGCGTGCTCGAAGAACTTATCATGCTCGCGGTATTCAAGAGTGGTGAGGATGCGTACGGTCTCAGCATTCAAAGGATGCTCCGCGATGCGGGCCGCAGTCTTGAACTCCCCACCATCTATACGACGCTAGAGCGGTTAGAGGAGAAGGGCTGGGTCACCTCCCAACTCGGCGGCGCGACGGCAGTGCGCGGCGGCCGGGCCAAGCGGCTATTTCATGTAGAAGGAGCCGGGAAACAAGCGCTGAAAGATGCCGAGAGCGCGCGACGGCGGCTCGGTGCACTGAAGCCGGCGTTAGGGAGGGCGTGATGCGACAGGGGATCGTACGCGCGGCTGATGTAGCATGGTTTCTCCGTGGCGCGCGCTGGCCCTTGGCGGCAAGTGTGTTTCTCCTTCTATTCCACAATCATTCACCGATCTGGGCCGATGCGGCTCTTATGGCGGTCTGTCTCTATGCAGAGCTTCGTGACTGGAGTTCACGGAATAACGGTTATTCTGATTTTTCACGGGTGTCACTGATGCTCTCCATTGTGGCCAGCGATTGGGTCGTTGGTGTGGTTCTGGTATTTAGGCCCACAGGACTTTTGCACAATGCGTGGCTCTTAGGCGCATTCGTGATAGTGCTCGTCGTTGGGTTGATGGGTGAAGTACTCTTTCAACGTGGGCTAGCCGAACAGGCGAGGACTGTGCCTTCTGCCTTGCCGCCACCGTTCCTCGCCGAATACGTCTTATATGTCGCGCTCCCTCGCCGCGAGCGGGAACCGTTTCTCGGCGATCTGAAAGAAGATTTCGAAACCAACGTTGTGCCCAAGTTCGGCCCGCTTCTTGCTCGCGCCTGGTATTGGTACAAGACGATCCTCTGCGTCCGGATGTACACCTGCGAGAATGCGATCGAGCCGCTCCTCCGGCGCGTCATTGAGCCGCTATGGCGCCGCGTCGTGTGGCCTCTGCTGAAGTGGATCGTGGCTCCGGCGTTAGTGGTTCATAAACTGGGCTGGGCCGATGCCATCCGGGCATTCGCCGACGCCAGTCGAGCAGTCTTGGACAGGCTCCGGTAGGATAGGAATGGCTGTATGAAAGCGCTTGAATTCGAAAGCAGACTGAGCGAAGACGCCAACCTGAAAGTCCCCGAGAACCTTGCCGGACAGATTCCCAGGGAGGAAGCGGTCCGCGTCATCGTTCTGCTTCCTGAAGGCGCCGAGGACCAGGACTGGCAGCGGCTTACGAGCGAGCAATTGCTCTCCGGCTACGGCGAGAGCGACAGCATCTACGATGCGGTTTGAGCGCGGCGTTCCGCCCATCGCCGCCTGAAATAGCGGACCGTGACTCGGCGCACCGGCCGGCTCTGGTCCTGCTGGACCCAAGCGATCACGACATCCTGGTCGCCCGCGTGACGACGCAACGGCATCAGTCGTCGTTCGATGTCGAGCTGAGTGAGTGGAAGGAAGCGGGCCTGCTTGCGCCTTCCTGGGTGCGGCTGCACAAACTGGCCGCGGTCGAACAGCGTTTGGTGCGCCGGAAACTAGGCCGCGTGCCGGAAACCGATTGGTCCACGGTACAGGCTCTCATGCGGCAAATGTTTCGCTGAAGGTGGCGGGAGACACCGGTCCGAATGAGTGGGGACCTGCCCGGTTTGAAGTAATTCCACCTGAGTAATAAAGCCCATATTTGCGCCAACTTAGTACCTTAGACCAGTTTCAGAGTATTCATGAACCATAGCCGCAGTGGCGGAAGCAGGCTTGTGCGTTTTGGGGAGTAACGGCGGCCAGGGCTTGGGCGACGGCCTGTTCGAGAGTGTCCAGCGATCTGGCTTTCGCAGCGCGGAGCAGTTGCTT
>SHUD01000037.1 GCA_009697505.1 Bryobacterales bacterium | reverse complement strand
CGCATGCTCCAGCATCGTCCCTCCACCGGCGAAAACGCCCCAAAACCGTCAGCGGAAGTTGAAATCGAAAAAAGTCAAAATACCATTCATCCCACTGAGCAAACACGACTTACCCAAGGGTCAAAATGCGATAGCCGGACAGCAGTGGTGTAGGTCATGGAAAAACCTTCCTCCGACCGAAAAACAGTATACACCCATTTGGCTCCCGTCGAGGCCACTGCAATTACCTACAGCGAGCGGCATATGCAGGATTCAGCTAGGTTTAGCTCATCAAGAATCGGATTGGGAATGGATGACGGCGCATCTGAAAGTTATCTAATTTGACCTGTAACGGGCAAGCCGTTTGCTGAAATTCCCAGGAAGCCCGCCTCTGGGAAATTTCAGCCATCGTGGGTCGTGTAGTCCGCATTCCGGAGATGTGACTGCCGATTTGCCTTCCGGGGGCTTGTTACCCTATATGGTTCATGCCGCCGTTACTAGGAGCGATTGCCGACGACTTCACGGGCGCCACGGACCTGGCCGGGATGCTGGTCAAGAACGGCATGCGCTCGGCGCAGATGATCGGCGTACCTGCGCATACTCCACCGGAAGGCTTGGACGCCATCGTGGTCGCCCTGAAGACGCGCACGACGCCGGCGAAGGACGCCGTGGATGCGTCGCTCGCCGCGCTTGCCTGGCTAAGAGAAGCGGGCTGCCGTCAGTTCATCTTCAAGTACTGCTCCACGTTCGATTCGACCAGCAAAGGCAACATCGGCCCCGTGGCCGACGCTCTCATGGCCGCGCTCGGCACGGACTTCAGCATCGCCTGCCCGGCGTTTCCGGCCAACGGCCGAACCATCTTCCGCGGCTACTTGTTCGTCGGCGATGTTTTGCTGAACGAATGCGGGATGCAGAACCACCCCTTGACGCCGATGACCGACGCCAATCTGGTGCGCGTGCTGCAGCCGCAATCGAAGCATAAGGTCGGCCTGGTCCGCCAGGAGAGCGTGTCCCAAGGCGCCGTGGAAATTCAGCGCGCGTTCGCCGACGTCCGCCAGAAAGGCGTGGGCATCGCCATCGTGGACGCCGTCAGCAACGCGGACTTGACGGAAATCGGCTACGCCTGCCGCGATCTTCCGCTGGTGACCGGCGGTTCAGGATTGGCCATCGGATTGGCGGCGAACTTCCGCGCGCAGGGCCTGTTGCCGGCGGAAGGTGGCGCGGGGCGCTTGCCGCACGTCGATGGACACGCTGCCGTGGTCTCGGGAAGCTGTTCTCTCGCCACGCAGCGCCAGGTCGCCGCGCTGAAGAGCGTCGCGCCCGCTTTCCAGATTGATCCGCGGCAATTGGCAGCAGGCAACGACGTCGTCTCCGAAGCCGTCGAGTGGGCCGTGCCCCGCCTGGCTGCCGGGCCTCCGCTCATCTATGCCACGGCCGATGCCGAACAGGTGCGCGCGATTCAACAGGAACTCGGCGCCGAGCGGGCCGGCGCACTCGTCGAAAATGCACTCGCCGCGATCGCCCGCCGCCTGGTCGATTCCGGCGTCCGCAGGCTGATCGTTGCCGGCGGCGAGACATCCGGCGCCGTAGCCGGCGCGCTGGGAGTCACCGGCCTCCGCATCGGCGAAGAGATCGACCCGGGCGTCCCCTGGACCGTTACCATGAATCATCCGGCTCTCGCGCTGGCACTCAAATCCGGCAATTTCGGCACGGATGATTTCTTTCTCAAAGCTTGGAGCAGATTGCCGTGACAGAACACGCGATGCGCGATTCGATCGCAAACTTTGGCAGGTCGATGTTTGACCGGGGCCTGACCGCGGGCAGCAGCGGCAATATCAGCATGCGCACCGGCGATGGCTGGCTGCTGACGCCGACCAACGCCTCTCTGGGCCGTCTGGACCCGGCACGCATTTCGAAACTCGATTGGGACGGGCAGCTGATTTCCGGCGACCCGCCGTCCAAGGAAGCGCCGCTCCACCTCGCCATGTATCAGGAGCGGCCCTCGGCGAGTGCCGTTGTGCATCTGCACTCCACCTATTCGGCGGCGGTGTCTTGCCTGGCCGGCCTGCCCAGCGACGATTGCCTTCCACCGCTCACCGCGTATTACGTGATGAAGATCGGCCGGCTTCCTCTCGTGCCCTACTACCGTCCGGGCGACCCCAAAATCGGCGGCGCGATTCGCGGTCTCGCGAAACGCAACAGCTCCGTGCTCCTGGCCAATCACGGTCCCGTCGTGTCCGGCCCGTCGCTCGAAGCCGCGGTCTACGCGATCGAAGAACTCGAGGAAACCGCCAAGCTCTACCTGCTGCTCAACGGGCACAAAACGCGCCCGCTGAACGAAAGCCAGATCAAAGAACTGGTCCAGGTCTTTGGACTTGAGCTGTAAAAACAAACGCGTCCCGGCGAACTGGAACGCGTCTTCGATCGAACTCCAACTGTTATTCCGTCGTGTTGACCGCGTACAGCGTGATCGACTTCGGAACTTCCTTCCACCAGTGCGGCGTCCCGGGAGGGATCACGATCACATCGCCCTTGCTCAACGTGACGGTCTTGCCACCCTGGATATCGGTACCCTTCGTCAGGCCGGGCTTGGTCTGCTTGCCGCCCACCAGCGTGCCGCCGGTGACGTAGGTCGCCGAACCATCCAGAATGTACCAGATATGGGTAGTCTTCTCGTGAATTTCCGGCTCCGCGCCCTTGGTACGCGTGTTCGCCCCGACGTTGTAATTCGCGGATTTCGCGATCGAGCCGCCCTTGGCCAGCATTGCTGCTAGCTGACCGTGGTCGACATAGGTCGCGCCGGCTCCACTACCGCCCGCGCCGGTCATCAATGCCGCCATCGCGAAGAAGACGGCGAGCGCACTAAACAATTTCATGATATTTCTCCTCTGCTAGATTTGCCCGCCAAAATAGCTGGCGCCACTAGGAACTATATGCTCGCTGGTGCCGGTTGTCAAACCTGCCTGGGTTTCCATGCCGGGGTTTCCAGCGGCGCATTGCTTTACTCTTGCCGCACGAAGAACGCTTTTTTGTCCACGCCCGCATCCACGGCCACATCGAAGAATCCGACCATCATTTCCTCCCAACTCTGGAAGCCGTAGCCGACATCCGCCGTGGGATCGGGATTGCGCGGATTGGCGGCGGAATTGTCGTACGTCGCAATCCAATTCAGCCGCGTTCCCTTCTTTAATGGCATCGGCGCCGCCAGCCGGTACCAAAGCTGCCAGTAGAAATCGTATGCCTTCAACAGCAGCAAGGTCTCCGGCAAGCTGTTCTCCAGAATCCGCGTGAACTCGAAGGATTTTCCGCGCAGATGCATGTGTGGAAAGAATCCCAACAGCAGAGCATCGTTCGGCAGCGTTCCCCACACGCTCACGCGGTAATCCCGCTGGCCGGCCGGAATGCGGAACTCCGTCTGATTCATTTGCAGCGTGAGCACCCGCTTGGCGGGAGGCGCCTTGGCGAACACCATTCCAATGCGGGTTCGGTCATCGCCGGCCTTGCCCACTGGCGTGTAGTGAATTTCCAGCACCAGCTCGGACCCGGCCGGGATGAATTTCGCCATCCCCGGCGGAAAGACGTCCGGCGCGGTTCCCGGCGCATACACCGCCAGAATATCGGCCTTCGTGGGTCCGCGCGTCCAGGTGTCTCCGGACTCTCGGACGTAGACTACAGCGTGATGCACCACCGCTGCGTTCCCCGGCCGCACTTCGACCGCGCTTACCCAGCGGTCTTCGCTGAAGCGCGCGCCAGCGATGAAATACTGATACTCCACGGCGCCCTTCGCGGGCACGTGAAACGCCTGCGGCGGTGAGACGACCAGGTCTGGACGAGGAATGTTCCAGCCCTCCGTCCACACATTCGCCGGAGGAGCATCGGCTTCCCAGCCTCTTGGCGCCCCCGACTCCGCCCAGCGCGCCAACGTTTCAATTTCAGACTTGGCGAGTGCGCGGTCATTAGCGAATTTTCCGCAGCACGAATCGGCGAACCACGGCGGCATCTTGCGTTTTACGACGGCTTCGCGGATCGCCTTGGCCCATGGCCGCGTTTCCCGATAGGTGGTGAAGGCCATCGGCGCTACCTGCCCCTGGCGGTGGCACTCCTGGCAGCGACTTTGCAGGATGGGTAGGACATCGCGATAGAACGTGACCGGCTGCGCAGCAGCCACTCCGGTCAGAACCAGCAAGAGAACCAGCGTCACGTCTTCATCATAGTACCGGCATGATGGATCTCCAGGCTCACGTCAGGTATGCTTATGCACATGCTTTCCCGCAAATTCTTCGCGCTAACCTTACCGGCGCTGTTGGCCACGGTGGCGCTGGCTCCCTCGGCCTCTGCCCAGGCCAAGGCCAAACCGCCCAAGTCCGTCCGCCTTTATGTCATCGACAATGGCATCATCAAAGACCCGGATGTGACCCGCTTCCGCTTCAAGAAAGAGGAAATCGCGGTGCCCGATTTCGTGGTCTGCTCCTACCTGATCGTGCACCCCAAGGGCACTCTCATGTTTGATGCGGGCTCGATTCCCGACGCGAATTTCAAGGAAGGCGTGACACCCACCACGCTCAACCGTTTCATCGCCAACAAGTCGCTGAAATCCCAATTGACCCAGCTCGGCTACGCGCCCAAGGACATCACGTACTTTGCGCTCTCGCACTATCACGGCGACCACATCGCAAACTCCAACGATTTCGCCGGCTCCACCTGGATCGTCCAGAAGCCGGAGCGCGACGCCATGTTCGCCGACAACAGCCCCATCAAGGAACAGTGGCCGCTGGTCAACAAACTCCAGAACGCCAAGACCAAGATCCTCGACGGCAAGGATTTCGACGTGTTCGGCGACGGTACGGTCGTCGTGAAGGGCGCCTATGGACACACACCGGGACACCAGGTGATCGCGTTGAAGCTGGCCAAAAGCGGGCAGATCCTGCTCTCCGGCGACCTCTATCACTACCGCGAAGAGCGCTTCACCGACAAGACCCCTGTGTTTGAGTTCAACGGTCCGCAATCGCTCGCCGCCCGCGCCGAAATCGAGGCGTTCATCAAGAAGACCGGCGCACAGCTCTGGATCGAGCACGACCTGCAACTGTACCGCACGCTTAAGAAAGCCCCGGACTACTTGGAATAACTTTCCGCACCCAAATTGCCCAGTAAGGCACAGCGCACCACCCGCCCTTCGGCACTGTCGCGCCCGCTCTACTCTGTTGTAACCTGGCATGCTAGACCTGAGATCAGGAGATCGCATGAAAACTCGTATTGTGCTCGGAACGGCAGCCATTGCAGCGTGCAGTCTGGTAATCCTCTCGCAGAAAAGCGGAGCCCAGCAGCCCGCGGCGGAACGGCAGCCGCCCCCCGGCATCACGGTCGAAGGCGAAGTGAAGAACTACGTTCCCGTCACCGACGCCATGCTGCGCAATCCCGATCCTGGCGACTGGCTGATGATCCGCCGCGATTACAAGGCCAACGACTACAGCCCTCTCAACCAGATCACCGCGCAGAACGCTGCGAACCTCCATCTGGTGTGGAGCTGGGCCATGCAGGAAGGCGCCAGCAACGGCAACCAGCCCGCGCCCATCGTCCACAATGGCGTGATGTATGTGAACAATGCGGGCAACGTGCTGCAGGCTCTGGACGCGAAAAGCGGTGAATTAATCTGGGAGAACCGTTACGGCAACGATCGCAATGCGCCCGCCATGCGCGGCATCGCGATGTACGACGACAAGATTTTCGTCAACACCAGCGAAGCGCACCTGATGGCTTTCAACGCCCGCAACGGCAAGGTGGTTTGGGACACCACCATCGGCGATCGCTCCCACGGCGCGTACTCCAACTCCAGCGGACCCATTGTGGCCAAGGGCAAGGTGATCACCGGCATCGGCCGCGATTCCTGCGGCAAGTACACCGAAGAGAAATGTTTCATCAGCGCCTATGACGCCAACACCGGTAAGGAGCTATGGCGCTTCCGCACGGTGGCGCTCGATGGCGAGCCCGGCGGCGACACCTGGGGGACGCTCGAGAACCGGTTCCGCGCCGGCGCGGAAACCTGGATCACGGGCAGCTACGATCCGGAACTGAACCTGACCTATTGGGGCACCGCGCAGGCCAAGCCGTGGATGCGCGCGACGCGCGGCTCTGGCAACGGCTCCACGCTTTACGCCAATTCCACGCTGGCTCTCAATGTCGATACCGGCAAGCTCGCCTGGTACAAGAACCACGCGCCCGGCGAGACGCTGGACCTCGACGAAGTTTTCGAGCGCGTGCTGGTGGACGACCAGGGCCAGAAGCTGGTGTTCAGCGGTGGCAAGGCCGGCATCCTGTGGAAGCTGGACCGCAAGACCGGGAAGTTCCTGGGTCACAAGGAAATGGTTTTCCAGAACGTCTACGATTCGATCGACCCCACTACCGGCGACGTCCACTACCGCAACGATATCGTCGAACAGCAGACCAACACTTGGGTCCCCTCGTGCCCCTCCACCGAAGGCGGCAAGAACTGGCCCGCGATGAGCTACTATCAGCCCGGCAACCGGCTGATCATTCCCCTGAGCCAGAGCTGCATGGAAATGAACGGCCAGGTGGTGCAGAAGACGCCTGACGGCAGGCCCGGCAACGCGGGACTGCGCCGCTTCTACGAAATGCCCGGATCGAATGGCAACATCGGCAAGCTTGCCGCTTACGATGTGCGGACCATGAAGGAACTCTGGAAGTATGAGCAGCGCGCTCCGTTCCTGACGGGTGTGGTTTCCACCGCCGGCGGCATCGCCTTCGCCGGCGACCTGGACCGCATGTTCCGCGCCTTCGACGTGAACACGGGCAAGATTCTGTGGGAGACGCGCCTACCCGCGCCCGCACAGGGCTTCCCGCTCAGTTTCACCTCGAACGGGAAACAATACGTTGCGGTCACGACCGCCAACGGCGGCGGCAGCCCGCGCCTGGTGCCGCGCACCATCGCCGGCGAATTGAATTATCCGGCTACCGGCAACGCACTCTACGTGTTCGCGCTGCCGGACAGACGGTAGCTAAGACTTCGCGTACTGGCGCAAGAACTGCACCAGCAGCTCGCTGACTTTTTCGGGTTGCTCCTGCTGCACCCAGTGGCCCGCGCCGTCCAGGCGATGGAAGCCGACCATCTTGCTGCACGCCGTGGTCTGCATCTTCTCCGCCGCTCCCGGCGTTTGGTAAACGCCCCAATCGCTCTTGCCGGAGACAAATTGCGACGGCACGTCGATGGCACGTCCTGAAAACGTCCGCATTTCGGCGAGGCTTACGGGATCGGACCCGCGCCGCACGCGATAGCCTTGTAACGCGCCGGTGAAACCGGTCCGGCCGTATTCGGTCGCGTAGACTTCCACTTCGGCTTCGGTCAGCCATTTGCAGTTGGCGATGTATTCAGCCGGCGGCATGGCCTCGGCGGCGGTTGCCGCCATGCTCTTGTCTTTCAACATCACATAATAATGGGGAATCTGGGCCATTTCTTCGGCGGTGCGGGCTTTCAACGGACGCGGGTTGTTTCCCTTGTAATCGGCGCTCTTGAAGTAATAGTACCCGCGGAAGAAGTTGTGCAAGCCCTGCGGCGCATGCAGCATATCGTCGTTGGCGCCGCGCGTGCGCTGATGGTTCTGATAATACTTGCGCGGCGGATTCAGCTTGGCGAGCTCGGCATCCAGTTGGTCGTCGGTAATCGGCGGCTTGGGCATGGGCGCTCCGTTGGCGGTATTGAAGGGCAGCGCCGGCGGACCTTCAAACGGCGAACTCATGATCGTGATCGACCGGAATATGTCGGGACGGATCAGCGCCGACCACGAAGCCACCGGAGCGCCCGCGTCATGCCCCACCACCATCGCCACCGAGCGGTACCCCAGCGCATACACGAGCCCAATCGCGTCCCGCGTCATGTTGAGAATCCGGAACTGATTCCCGTCCGCTTCGTAGGAGCGGTCCCAGCCGATCGTTCGGCCGAAGCCGCGCTGGTCCGGTGCGATCACGTGGTAACCAGCCGCGGCCAGCACCGGCATGATCTTGCGCCAGCTATAGGCGAGTTCCGGAAAACCGTGCATCAGGTATACCAACTGCCGCCCGGGCGTCTCATAGCCGGCTTCCAGGATGTGCACGGTCAGTCCGTTCACGTTGTCAATCAGCCGCGAGCGGATGCCCGAGCCAATGGTGCCATTGCCGTACGGTGGGAGCTTCACGAGTTCGTCGCGCGTCGTTGCGCGTTGGGCCAGCGCCAGTCCACTGAGCCCCGCGGCTCCCGCCACCAGTGTGCGCCGCGAAACTTTGGAATGTTGATCGGCCATTGGGTACTCCTGCGTCATGATCGCTAACGGCGCGGTGGCGTGTCAAGGGTACGCACGCGCTCTGCTAGATTAGTGGGGAGCCGATCATGAAACTTCCACGCCGAGATTTTCTGTTGCTCGCGAGTGCCGCTCTCCTCCAAGCCGAAGACCGGCCCAAGCGCGACATGCTGGTGCGCTCCGCTCGCCCGGAAGACCTGGAAATGCCGCTCGCGGGCTTCGCGGACTACATCACTCCCATCGAGCATTTTTTCGTCCGCACGCACGTCTATGCGCCCACAGTGAACTTGAGTGATTGGCGCTTGAAGGTGGAAGGGGAAGTCGGCACCCCACTCACGCTCACCATGAACGACTTGAAAGCGCTGCGTCCTGTCGAACTGGTCGGCGTGGTCGAGTGCGCGGGCAATGGGCGCAGTTTCTACGAACCTTCCGTCGCCGGATTGCAGTGGGGTAATGGTGCTGTCGGCAACGGACGCTGGCGCGGCGTGCGGCTCGCGGATGTATTGAAGCGCGCGGGCATCAAGGAATCCGCCAACGAGATCCTCTTCGAAGGGGCCGATGTCCCCATCGGTACCATGCCGGATTTCCAGCGCTCGATTCCAGTCAAGAAAGCGCTCGACCCGAACACCCTGCTCGCTTACGAAATGAACGGCGAGACGTTGCCCGCCCAGCACGGCTTCCCTCTGCGCGTCGTCGCTCCCGGCTGGGCCAGCGATTCCTGGATCAAGTGGCTGACGTCCATCCGCGTGCTCGACAAAGAGCACGACGGCTTTTGGATGAAGACCGCCTACCGCCACCCCGGCAAACCCGTCGCGCCCATGGCCGCGATCCCGCCGGAGCAGATGCAGCCGGTGACTTCGCTGCGCATCAAGAGCGTGATCGCCTCACCCGCCGACGGATCGCAAGTGATGGCAGGCAGCCCGTTGGCAATTCGCGGCGTGGCGTGGAGCGGCGACTCCGGCCCGGTGACCGCGGTCGAGGTGAGCGTGGACGGCGGCCGCACCTGGAAACCCGCGGCTCTACGTGCCGATCAGAAGACCCAGTTCGGCTGGCGGCAATTTGAATTCAACTGGACACCGCCGCAGCCTGCCTATTACACGATCCTGGCGCGGGCGCGCGACACGGCCGGCAACACACAGCCTCTCGATCAGGAATGGAACCCGGCCGGTTACGGATGGAACGTGGTACCGCGCGTGATCGTCGACGTGGTCCGCGAACTTTCCACCGCGTCCTCGGCCGCCCCGGACCGCGCAAACCCCGCGCCTCCCGCGTCGCTGCAAACCGCCTGCAACGTTTGCCATGGTGACGACGTGATCCGCCAGCAGCGTATGAATCGCGCACAATGGGATCGCGAGTTGGGAAAGATGACGGGCTGGGGCGCGAAGATCAACGCGAGCGACCGCGACTCGATTCTCGACTACCTGTTCAGCAATTTCGGCCCGCGCCCACGTGGGCGCTAGCGCCGCTAAACTTCCAGCGGTCCCGTGCTGTCGCCGATCTTGTCGATCTGCACGCCGCTCTTGTTGAGGATGGTCACCAGCAGGTTCGACATCGTCGTATCCAGCTTGTAGGCGAGGTGCCGCCCCGTCTCGAATTGCCCGCCCAACTTGCCTGCCGTCAGGCAAGGCAGATCAGAATGTCGATGCAGGTTGCCGTCGCCCATCCCGCCTCCGTAAAGGATCAGACTCTGGTCGAGCAGGTTGCCGTCCCCTTCCGGCGTCGCCTTCAGCTTTTGCAGGAAGTAGGTGAGCAACTGGATGTGATAGTTGTCGATCTTGGCTTTCTTCTCAATCAGGCTCGGATCGTTGCGGTGGTGCGACGTCGCATGGATCTGGTCCGGCACTCCGATGTTCGCGTAGGTGCGCGCGCTCAACTCGCGGCACACGATCATCGTGAACACGCGGGTCACATCCGCCTGGAACGCCACGGCCTGCAAATCGTACATCAGCTTGATGTGCTCTTCGAAAGTTTCCGGAATATCCGTGGGCCGGTCCGGCAATTCCACCGTCTCATCGGCGCGCGCCTCGGCGCTCTGAATGCGGTGTTCGATCTCGCGCACCGACTCCAGATATTCGTTGAGCTTGGTCCGGTCGCCCGCGCCCAGCGTCTTGTCCAGACCGCCGATCTCATCCATCACCGAATCCAGAATGCTGCTGTTTCTCTTGCCGCGGGCTTTCTGTTGCGCCGCGCTGCCGCCGTCTCCGAACAAGCGCTCGAACACCAGGCGCGGATGCGTCTCCGCCGGATTCGGAGTGGTCGGATTGCGCCAGGAAATCGTGTTATTGAAGAAGCAATCGCTGGTGTCGCAAGCGCCTTGCGTCGGCGGGTCCAGGTTCATCTCGATCGAAGGAACCTGCGTGGTCCTGCCGATCACCTTCGCGGCAATCTGATCCGCCGTGGTCGCCAGTTTCACTTCGATGTCCGGACGGCTCCGGTCATAAGCGTGCACGCCCGTCAGCCACACCGCCGAAGAACGCGGATGGTCGCCGGTGCCATCGCCAAAGGTATCGGCCTGCAAGTGCGAGAGCCCGCTCAGCACGTTCACGTAGTCCTTCACCGGCGCCAGCGGCTTCAGCGTCGGAGACAATTCATAATTCTTTCCCGTTGCCGTGGGAATCCAACGCTGCTGGATCACGCCATTGGCGATGTAGATGAAGCCTAAACGCGGCGTGGGCTTAAAAGTCTTGGCCGCAAGAGCCGGGACCATGGAATCGAGCAGCGGCAACGCCAGCGTAGCGCCCACACCCCGCAGGAACGTCCGCCGGTGCAACGCTTTCTTGGTAATAAATTGCATCTTGCCTCCCGCTCTATCCAATTGAATCCTATCAAATCCCGAATATCTTATGTGATAGCGCGCCATTCGCGGGTCCTCACCCTCCGCTGAGTCACGCGCCATTCCCCTCCCCGAATCAGCCATTTGCGGCAATTCTCTTGGAGCTCCCTGTTACGCTCAAATCAGGAGACTTCCTGGCCAGGAAGCGTTGCATTGCAGTGGTGCTGAACTCCCGTCGGCCCTGAAAGCCACACGCCGTCACTTCCGAGATGACGGCGGCGGGAGACGTTTGAAACCGGTTTCATTTCCGCGGGGCGAGCAGTTGGCCCGGCGATCAGAGAGCGGCTCCGCAAGGCGGGTTCAATAGAGGACGCCATCCAGCGATCCTAGCCTCCCGTCAAGCGGCCGTTTGAATCATCGGCGGCTGGAAACGCACGGCGACCAACGCACAGCAGGTTCGTTCGCGTTGTGCGCTGCCAAGAATGGATGGCGAAGCCCCGGCCGCCCGCAACGCCACATTTCTTTCCATGGCCGGCGTGTGTCAGCGCCTATGGGACAACGCACCCCTCTTGCTATCATCTAAATTCGCATGGCCACCCCTCTTTCGCGGTTTCGCGCCGCCGCCCGCGCCTTCTGGCGTGCTGCGTTACGGTGGCGTCATTGGTGTGCCGTCTCTTGATCGTATTCGGCTAGTGGAAGAAACACGCATACAATCCGATGTCGTGGTCATCGGCGGCGGCAACGCCGCACTGTGCGCCGCGCTCACCGCGAGAGACGCCGGCAGATCGGTCACGGTGCTCGAGTGCGCGCCCATCGAATACCGCGGCGGCAACAGCCGCCACACGCGCAACATGCGCTGCATGCACAGCGCTCCCACCGATGTGTTGACGGACGCTTATCCGGAAGACGAGTATTACGCCGATCTGCTACGCGTCACCGAAGGACTCACCACGGAGCACCTGGCCCGCCTGGTGATTCGCGAATCCCCCAACGCCAATCAATGGATGAAGAATCAAGGCGCGCGCTTCCAGCCCTCTCTCGGCGGGACGCTGCACCTGGGCCGCACCAACGCCTTTTTCCTGGGCGGCGGCAAGGCCCTGATGAACACGTATTACCAGGCTGCCAAGAAGCGTGGCATTCAGGTTTTGTACAACGCCGAAGTCACGGACGTTGACATTCGCGACGGCCGTTTTCATAGCGGTCAAATGCTGCTGGAAGGCAAGCCCACTGAGTTCCGCGCCAAGGCATTAGTCGTCGCCTCGGGCGGATTCGAGTCCAATCTGGAGTGGCTCGAAGAAGCCTGGGGGGAAGCCGCGCGCAACTTTATCATTCGCGGCACTCCCTACAACAAAGGCAAGCTGCTGCGGTTGCTGCTCGACAACGGCGCCGAATCCGTCGCCGATCCCAAACAATGCCATGCCGTCGCCATCGATGGCCGCGCGCCTAAGTTCGACGGGGGTATCGTCACGCGCCTGGACTGCGTACCGCTCGGCATCGTCGTGAACAAATTCGGCGAGCGCTTCTACGACGAGGGCGAAGACCTGTGGCCCAAGCGCTACGCCATCTGGGGCCGTTTGGTCGCGCAGCAACCGGATCAGATCGCCTATTCGATCATCGACTCGAAGGCGATGGGCCGCTTCATGCCGTCTGTGTTTCCTCCGATCACGGCGAATACCATCGGCGAGCTGGCATCGGCGTTAGGTCTGCCCGCGGCGACTGTTGAGAACACCGTTAAAGCGTACAACGCTACTGTACGGCCAGGTTCCTTCGATCACCAAATTCTGGATGACTGCCATACCGAAGGGCTCACTCCGCCGAAATCGCATTGGGCACAGGCGATCAATAAACCTCCATATTACGGCTATCCGTTGCGGCCGGGGATTACGTTCACCTATCTCGGCGTGCGCGTGAATGAGAAAGCGGAAGTGCGGATGAATGGAATTGGCTCCAGCCCCAACATTTTCGCGGCCGGAGAAATCATGGCCGGCAACATTGTCGGCAAGGGCTACCTGGCGGGCTTGGGTATGACCATCGGATCGGTATTCGGCCGCATCGCCGGAAAGGAAGCTGCCCGTGCCGCCAAATGACCGCATCGCCGAAGGGGAACGGCTCCTCGTCATCTGCAACTCTTGCCGCTACTGCGAAGGATATTGCGCCGTGTTCCCGGCCATGGAGCAGCGCCTGAGCTTTACGCCGGCCGATGTCCGCTATCTGGCGAACCTGTGCCACAACTGCGCGGAATGTTACTACGCCTGCCAGTTTGCCCCGCCCCATGAGTTCGCCGTGAACGTGCCGCAAGTGTTTGCCGAGATCCGCGCGGAGTCGTACAAACAATACGCCTGGCCCGCCTACGTTCGCGTCAGCGGATGGCTCGCCGCCACGCTTGGGCTCGTCGTCATGTTTCTGCTCGCCGGAAGCCGCGAGGCATTGAACGCTAATTTCTACGGCATCATTTCCCACGAAACGATGGTGGCCGTCTTCAGCGTGATCTCCGGGTACATCGCCATGGTCTACGCCATGGGAGTCCGCCGCTTCTGGAAGGAGTCCGGGGAAAGACTCCCGGGAGTGAGCGCGTGGATGCAAGCGGCACGCGACGTATTCACGATGAAGAACCTTTCGAGTAGCGGCGCCGGCTGCACGTATCCCGATGAGGAGCACTCCCAGTCCCGCCGTGTCTTCCACCACTTCACGTTTTACGGCTTCCTGCTGTGTCTGGCATCCACCACCGTCGCCGCGATTTATCACTTTGCTGGCAGCGTGGCGCCGCACCCTTACTTCAGCGCTCCTGTCATTTTGGGAACGCTCGGCGGGATCGGTTTGCTGATCGGGCCCGTGGGCCTCTACGCGCTCAAGCGTCGCCGCGACCCGGCCATCGTGGATGCCCAGCAGGACGGTACGGATGTATCTTTCCTCGTGCTGCTGTTTCTGACCAGCCTGACGGGATTGCTGCTGCTGGCCCTGCGGGAGTCCGCGGCCATGGGCGCGCTCCTGCGCGTTCACTTGGGTGTCGTGCTGGGCTTGTTTCTAACGCTACCCTACGGGAAGTTCGTACACGGCATTTACCGCTCGGCCGCTCTGCTTCGTTCGGCGTACGAAATGGCTCGAAGTAAGCACTAGCGTTGCCGTCAGCCCCATCAGGCCCGCGAAGGACAACCACAAGCCGGGCATCGCGCGATTGCCGGTGAGATGGATCAAATACGTCGACACCGCCGGCGTGAAGCCGCCGAAGATTCCCGTCGCCAGGCTGTAAGCGAACGAGAAACCGGAGACGCGCACGTTGACCGGCATGATCTCGGTCAAGAACACGACCATGGCGCCGTTATAGCTGCCGAAGATCATCGAGAACCACAGCGCCGCCGCCAGCAATCGCTCAAACGAAGGCGCGCTCACCAGCCACAACAGGATCGGGTACGGCGTGACCAGCGCGATGGTGGAGAACGTCAGCAGCAGGGGCCTGCGGCCGATCTTATCCGACAGCGCCCCCATCACCGGCAGAAAAATGAAATTCGAGATACCCACGCACAGCGTGACCAGCATGCTGCTCTTCACCGACAGGTGCAGGACGCTGTTCCCATACGTCGGCATGTACGCCGTGATCATGTAAAAGGTCACCGTGGTGGTGGTGGTGAGCATCATGCCCAGGATCATCAGCCGCCAGTTGGACATTACCGTGCGCCAGATCTCGCCGGACTTGGGACGATGCTTGCGCGCGGCGAATTCATCCGTCTCGGTGAGCGAGCGCCGCAAAAACAGCAGGAACGGAATTAATACGGAACCGATTAGCAGCGGGATGCGCCAACCCCAACCGGCCATCTCCTCCGGGCGCAGTGTCGCCGAAAGCGTCAGGCCAATGAGGGCCGCGACAATCACCGCTACCTGCTGGCTGCCCGATTGCCAGGCAACGAAAAATCCCTTGCGTCCCGGTGTTGCGATTTCCGCAAGGTACACGCTGACGCCGCCGATCTCCACGCCTGCTGAAAGCCCCTGCACCAGGCGGCCGAGTACGACCAATACAGGCGCGAACAAGCCGATGGTTTCGTATCCGGGCATGATGCCGATGGAGAGCGTCCCTACCGCCATCAGTCCCAACGTCAGCAATAGGCCTTTGCGACGCCCGTGATGGTCGATATACGCGCCCAGAATGATCGCGCCCAATGGACGCATCAGATACCCCGTGCCGAAGGTCATCAGCGACAGCATCAGCGACGCATACTCGTTCTTGGTGGGGAAGAACGCGCGCCCGATGGCCGCGGCGTAATAGCCGAAAACCATGAAGTCATACATCTCCAGGAAATTCCCCAGAGAGACGCGGACCACCGCCCCGACTTTCGATGAAGATTTGCTCATTCGGATAACCCGGTCTCTCAGTTTACTTCTTTTTCCGGCAATGCGTCAGAGATGATCTCTGGCCAGAAAAATGCCCATGCCACAATGCCATGCTGCCCTTTCGCAAAATCCTGTTTCCCGTGGATTATTCGGAACCCTGCGTAGCCATCGCTCCCTATGTCCAGGACATGCAGCGGCACTTCTCAGCCGAGTTGGCAGTCGTGCACGCCTACGGTCCGGAGACCCTGGCCTTCAGCCCCCTTCCCATCACCGATCCCAGACTCCCGCGGGAGGCTCACGATTTGGCGGAGCAGCGTTTGCGGGATTTCGTCCACAAGCATTTCCCCGGTCAGCTGGACATCGGTTTGTTTACCGGGGTTGGCGAGCCGGGCAACGTTATCCACGACATCGTGCAGCATCAGGGGGCTGACCTGGTCATGCTGCCGACCCATGGTCGAGGCCCAGTACGGCGCCTCCTGCTGGGATCGGTGACCGCGAAAGTCTTGCATGATATGACGGTGCCGGTCTGGACCGCGTCGCATCTCACCGGAATCGCGCGCGGCCCGTACAAATCCGTATTGGCCGCCGTGGATAGCAGCGAAGAAGCGGAAACCATGGTGCGTGCCGCATCGGCATTCGCGGCATCCTACGGAGCGCGTCTGAGCCTGGCATACGTTCTGGAGACGCCACCCGTCGACGCGGAAACCGCGTTCGGCCCGTATCGTGAAGACATGATCGCGGCCGAAAAGGAGCGGGTGGCGGGGATCAAGACGCGCGTGGGAACGGACGCCCCGCTCGCGATCCTGGATAGTCCCGTAGCCGCAGCCATCGCCGAAGAAGCGCGCCGCGTGGGCACCGGTCTGATCGTCGCGGGCCGTGGCAGAACCCAGAACACCTTCAGCCGCATGTGGTCGCACCTGTACCCCATCGTCCGGCATGCTCCCTGCCCGGTCCTGAGTATGTGAGACACGCCTCACAGCGGCTGCGCTATCCCACCCAGCAGTGAGCGAGTGTACTCAGCGTTCCGGTTCCATGCGCACCGGCCTGCCTCTAGGTTCCGTCACTTACTGATTGGAACAACAAGTGCTGCGTGAGGGGCAGTCAGTCGCGTATAGCGAGCATTGGTGAACTTGGGGGATAGGTTCCCCGACCTATCGAGCGGGGTGATTGGCCTCTCCCGCTCAGCGGCGGCAGGTTTTTCGCCGCCGCTCCCTTAAGGTCTTCCCTGGCTCAAGAGTGGAGGGTGAATTATGTTACGCCTGTCTTTGGCAATGGCCATAACAGCAGCCACAAGCATGGCGGCTGACCCCCCAGGCAGCATCACTTTTCACCGCGACGTACTGCCGATTCTGGCGAAAGATTGCCAGGGTTGCCACCGGCCCGGCCAAATTGCTCCGATGCCGTTCCTCACTTATGAAACGACCCGTCCCTGGGCGCAGCAAATCAAGGTTGTGGTTTCCAGCAAGAAGATGCCCCCGGCGGTTAGCAACCCCCACTTTCCGGTCCTGACCGGCCGCGACGGATTGACGCAGGCTGAAATCGACATCCTCGTCAAATGGGTAGATAGCGGCGCGCCGGAGGGTACTCCGCCCGCGGACGAACGGGGCTCAAAAAAGAAGTAATCCGCCGCCCTTTCCCCCCACGCAATGACGCTATTATAGAAAGGTTGTTTCAAGCCCAAGCGGAAAGGTTAGCGTCTTGAGTTCCAATCCTTTGCTGTCTCCGGTCCAAGCTTTGAATGTGCCATTTGACCGGGAATACCTGGAAGATATCGGCTTCATGACCTGCATGACCCTGACGCTGCTCGGTAATTATGCGCAGACCGGGCACTTCGGCGGTCCCCTGGCCTACACGGCGTACAACATCGCGACGCATTTGGCCGGACCCGAATTGGGCGGTATGCGCTATGACTACCGGCGGCCCAAGCACCCGTTCAGCGACAAGTTCATGCTCGCCGGCGGCCACTGCGCCCCCACCTGTTACTCCCTGTGGATGATCATGGGCCAGGCCCTGGAGCGCAAGTACAAGCTCACGGGTGACAACCGCTACTACGTCGATCCCCACGTGGCCATGCTGCCCATCGACTGCGTCGGATTCCGCCGCGGCGCGGCTCCGATGAAGACCATCTTGCAGGAGAACGGACTCGCCGACGATCCCTTGTTTGCGCAAGCCAAGACCCGCGGCATTCGCGCACTCCCGGGTCACATCGAAACCATCGACATCACCAATGACGTGAACGGCGGTCCTTCGGGAGTCGGCATTGCGACCGCGGCTGGGAAGGCCGCGTTCTGGGATTTCATCGGCGCGCCCAGTTCTCCCAAGATCTTCGCTCTCGAAGGCGAGTTCGCCATGACCGAGGGCCACGCCCAGGAACTCAAGACGCAGGCGATGGCGATGAAAGTCGGCAAGCGCCTGCGGATTCTTCTCTCCGATAACAACGCCGGTATCGACGATATTCTTTTGGGTGGCGTCATCGATAATAAGTTCACGGCTTACAACCTCGCCGATCAGTGGACCTCTTACGGATGGAACGTGTTCACCATCCCCGATGGCAACGATTACGCCCAGGTGGTGGCCGCGCTCAAGACCATGGAGGAGTGGGATCCCGCCGACCGCCGTCCCATGATTCTGATCGGCAAAACCACGAAAGGATACTGGCCGAACGCCAAGGATGGCAAGATCGCCGGGCACGGGCCGCAGTTGGTCAGCTATCCGAGCCATCCCTACGCTCAGAAGATGAACTCGGACTACTTCGTTGCTCTGGCGAAGACCTTCGAGGATCATTACGGCGTCGAATTTCAGGGCATCCGCAACGGCGCGGTCAAAGACGAGCGCGAACGTCTGCTCCAGTTCAAGACCAATATCGACGTGGTGATGTCGCTGCTCGACCGCAACGGCATCGGCGACTGGCTGGCCGACCGTCTGGTGGCCTTGGGCGATAGCGTCAAGGACGAGACTCCTCTGCACTTCGATGTCAAGACCGATCCGTTCCTGGACGACCGCTTGCGCGTCGCCAACCTCCCCGTCGAACCGCAGACTGTCACCGTGAAAAACCGGCTCAACAATGCGCAGAAGCAGGCCGCGATTGTACTTTTCCGCAAGCCCGGCGAAGTGATGGGGACTCGGCGCGCGATCTCGGAAATCATCAAGTGGATGAACTATGTGACGGACAACCGCTTCCTCACGCTGGCGGCGGATCTTTCCGAATCCATCAACGTCGAACACGGCAGCCTGTGGGGCCACTACGACCCAGAAAAGAACCCGCTGGGCACGCGCATCAAGGCCGCGATTCAGGAAGCCGGCAACGTCTCGAGCGCCATCGGACTGATCAGCCAGAGCGCCAGCGTTGACCCCAAGAAGTTCTCCGGCGTATGGGCGTTGAGTGGCACTTACGGGGCGTTCACGCCGCTGATGTATACGCCGGCGCGGGTCTGGAGCCAGCAGTTCCAGGACAGCAAGTTCCGCATGGGCGTGCTGCATATTCTCGCGGGGCACTCGGGACCGGAAACCGCCGCCGATGGCCGCACCCACTTCGGCATTTTCGCGACGCAGGTCTGGAAGTTATTCCCGCGCGGCCACACGATTCACCTGAATTTCTGGGACTACAACGACGTCGCGCCGGGCTATTTCGCCGCCGCCGAAATCGCCGCCCGCGAGCCGCATGTCGGCATCATCAGCATTGAAGTAGCGCGCCCGGATTTCCCGGTCGCCGACCGCAGCACGTTCGCCGATACAGATTTGAAGGCCGCCGCCAAAGGCCTGTACGTCATTCGTGATTTCGCGCCCGGCCCCCGCCACGGGTATGTCATTTCACAAGGCTCCAGCTCCACGGTGAACCTGGTCAATCAGATTCCGGCGCTCGAAAAGGCGGGTGTCAACGTGAAGATCATCGCGGCTATCAGCGAAGACCTCTATGACCGCCAGCCGGAAGCCTACCGGAATTCCGTGCTGCCTCCGGATGCCTACTTCGACGCCATGGTCGTGAGCACGGGCACGCGCCGCGTGTGGCCTGTGCGCAATCTGGGTCCGCTCACCGACGAGTACTCGCTTACCTCCGACTGGGACAACCATTGGCTCACCAGTGGTCTGGAAAAAGAAGTCATCGAGGAAGCGCATCTCGATCCGGCATCGATTCTCGCCGGCGTGCAGCGCTTCGCCAAAGACCACGAGCCGCGCATCGCCCGCCAGCGCGGCGCGTTGGGGGTTTAAGCCGCTAGGTGCGCTTCTAGGGTAGACTCCGCCGCTTCACCATGTGGCTACATGTAACTATAATGAGAACGTGGAAACCGGAATACGCGAATTGAAGAACAACCTCAGCCGGTACATCCGGCAAATCGAAGGGGGAGAGCGTATCGTAGTGACTGCCCATGGGCGGGTAGTGGCGGAGCTTGTTCCGCCGGCAGCGGGGCGGAAAGGCCGAACCACCCAGTTCGATCAACTCATCGCTTCCGGAGTGATCACCCCGCCTGACGAGTCTGGTGATCCGCTGGAAGGCTGCCCGGAGATTCGTCTCCCTCCGGGAACGGCAGCGGCCCTGATTAACTCCGACCGTGATTGACTCCGGCCGTAGCGAAGCGTAAGCCGGTTGCTTCCCGCCGCGCCCGGCGGACGGTCCGTTCCTCGACCGCGGCGCTCTCGACTACGGCTGGGGGCGCTGCTACCGCGCCCAACATTAAATCGCGGCGCTACATTGAATCAAGCGCCCTCATCGCAGCCCTCCTGGAAGGCGATGCGGCAGCGAAAGCTTCCATTCGTGCTCAGGGACAGCGGGTCACGTCCGCACTCACGGTGGCCGAGTCCAGCCGCGCGGTACTTCGAGCCCGCCTCTCAGGAAGGATCACCGCTCAGCAGGAGCGGGCGGCAATGCTCACGCTACAGAGGTTTACCCGGCGTTGTCACCTTGTGAGTGTTACCGATGCGATCCTCGCCCACGCGGGACGCCCCTTCCCCGTAGAACCGATCCGCACTTTAGACGCCATTCATCTGGCTACCGCGGAAGCTCTGGGCGATCCCCCCGCTCTGCTAACAATCATCACGCGCGACCTTCGCGTCCGTGACAACGCCACCGCGTTAGGCCATCCCGTCGAATGACAGCCAGCGAACAGATGGCAACCGATCCTGCCGTTTCGCGGCCATCGGCGGCGGACGGTGGTAGGCTGAAGTCAGAGACTTAAGAACATGACGAATGGCAGCGACCGGCTGGACCGTGTTGAGCGTATACTCGAGGAATTGGCATTGAGCCAGCGGCAATTTCAGGAACAAGTGGCCAAGAGCCACCGGGAATTCGCGGCCCGTCAGCAATACCACGATGAGGCTTTCGAGCGCCACGATACCGAGATGAAAGCTATCCGGGAAGCCATCGCCGCGGATGCCGGAAATATCCGTGCACTGGCACGTATCGCGGAACTGCATCACTAACGCCTGGAATACCTTGAAGGCGAGGAGCCGGCCTGAAACTATTTGGACACAGGCGGTCAGCCGCCTGCGCGCGAGAATGAGTCCCAAACGGCGAAGGGAATCGCGTGTCGCCGGAGGCCCGCTTGATTGCCGCCCCACCGAACAACGCGAGTTGAACTAGACTGAAAGCAAATCTATGAGAATCCGCGTGATTGTTCACAAGGCCGAAGAGGGAGGGTTCTGGGCCGAGGTGCCTTCGATACCCGGCTGCGCCACCCAAGGCGAGACCATGGAGGAGATCGAAGCCAACATCCGCGAGGCGATTGAAGCGTGCCTGTCCGTGGATGTCGGGGAACCTGTGCTCCAGCGGGATGATCAGGTGATCGAACTCGCCCTGTGACACCCCTACACCACGTTTATTCAAAGCCCGGAGTCAACGTCCCCCTTTCGATCCCAGTGCACGGTTCACGCAACAGGGCTGCCAGTTGACAACTAACGCGCGCCTCGGAATGTAAGACTTGAGAGTGCGGATGCCGAACGTCGGTCTATTCATACCCTGTTACGTCGACCAGCTTTATCCGCAAGTCGGCCTCGTCACGTTGCGCATCCTGCGCCGGCTCGGCCTCAACGTGGAATTTCCCCAGGAACAAACCTGCTGCGGCCAGCCCATGGCCAACTCCGGTTGTGACGCGGCGGCGCGACCTTTAGCAGAACGCTTTCTGGAACTTTTCGGCAAGTACGAGCACGTGGTCGCTCCCTCCGGGAGCTGCGTCTCCATGGTGCGCAACCATTACGATCACTGGCTTCACGGGAAGCCAAACTTTGAACATCTTCGCGGCCACACGTTCGAGCTTTGTGAGTACCTGACCGATGTCGTCAAGGTCACCAAGGTCGAGGGCAAATTCCCCTGCAAAGTCGGGCTCCAGATGAGCTGCCATGGCCTGCGTGAACTCCGTCTGGCCCGCTCCTCGGAACAGATGACCGCCCCCTTTAACAAGGTGCGCCAGCTTCTCTCGCAGTTGCGTGGCATCGAAATCGTGGACCTGTCACGTCCCGACGAGTGCTGCGGCTTCGGCGGCGCCTTCGCCGTGGATGAAGAAGCCGTCTCCTGCCTGATGGGCCGCGACCGCATCGACGATCACGCGCGCGCCGGTGCTGAAGTGATCGCCGGTTACGACATGTCCTGCCTCATGCATCTGGACGGTCTGATCCGCCGCGCGAAACGGCCAGAGCGGGTCATGCACGTTGCCGAGATTCTCGAGAAAGCGCAGCTCTCATGACCGGCCACGCGGAAAAAGCGGCAGCGTTCGCCGCCGACGAAAGCCGGACGCACTGGCACGACGAGTCCCTCTGGTTCGTGCGCGTCAAGCGCGACCGGCAGGCGGCGAGCATCCCCGAATGGGAAGCGCTACGCGAAGCGGCATCCGCCATCAAAACGCACACGCTCTCCCGTCTCGCAGATTACCTGGAAGAGTTTGAGCGCAATGCCACCGCCAACGGCATTCACGTGCATTGGGCGCGCGATGCGGCCGAGCACAACGCCATCGTTCATCAGATCCTCGCGAGCCACAACGCCACGCGGCTGGTCAAGTCGAAATCGATGCTCACCGAAGAGTGCCACCTCAACCCGTACCTGGAGGCTCGCGGCGTTGAGGTCACCGACACGGATCTCGGCGAGCGCATCGTACAGCTTCGCAAGGAGCCGCCCAGCCACATTGTCCTGCCGGCCATTCACTTGAAGAAGGAAGACATCGGCGAGTTATTCCACATCGAGCTCGGCACCGAAAAGGGCGCGTCGGATCCCAAGTACCTCACCGAAGCGGCCCGCGGCCACCTGCGGAGCAAGTTCATGGAGGCGCAGGCCGGGCTGACCGGCGTCAATTTCGCGGTCGCCGAAACCGGCGGCGTGGTCGTCTGCACCAATGAAGGCAACGCCGACATGGGCACCAGTTTGCCGCCGCTGCATATCGCTTGCATGGGCATGGAGAAGCTCATCCCGCGCGCCGAAGACCTCGCCGTGTTCCTCCGCCTCCTGGCGCGTAGCGGCACCGGCCAACCCGTCACTACTTATACATCCCACTTCAATGGGCCCCTTCCCGGTGGTGAGATGCACGTCGTCATCGTGGATTACGGCCGCAGCCGCATCCTCGGGCAACAGACCTTCCGGAGTTCGCTCGGCTGCATCCGCTGCGGCGCCTGCATGAACACGTGCCCCGTCTACCGCCGCAGCGGAGGGTACAGCTACGGCTATATCGTCCCCGGTCCGATCGGTTCTATCCTGGCGCCGCAACGCGATCCGCGGATGCACGCATCTCTCCCGTTTGCGTCGAGCCTGTGCGGTTCCTGTACCGATGTTTGTCCCGTCAAGATCGATCTTCATCAGCAACTGCTGGCCTTCCGCAAGGAGCTGGTGGATAGCAAAGTGGTCCCGCTTCAAAAGCGTCTGGCAATGGCGGTGATGGGCTTCGTCTTGTCGCGGCCGTTGCTATATCGGATGAGCGGGAGTCTGCTGCGCGCGCTGGTGCCGGGTCTCCCGCGCGGCCTGGTTTACGGAACTTGGAATCGCTGGGGAATCCAGCGCGAGCTTCCCACGATGCCAAAAGAAAGTTTCCGCGATCTCCTCCGCAAGGAATCCTCATGAGCAGCCGCAACGCCATTTTGGATTCACTTCGCAGAAGTGCGGCGCCAGCCACGGGGCGTCCTGCTCCACTGAGCGGAACCCGCTATGCCGACCCGGTGAAACAGTTTGAGGAAACGTTGATCGCGGTCGGAGGCAGGCTCGTGCGCGGCGGCGACCCGGCCGATCTCGATATTTACGCCAACGCGGCCAAGGTGGCGTCACTGGTGCCGGGCGTTCCCTCCCGTAGCGTCGATCTCCACGCGATTCAAGACCCGCATGAACTCGACGGCGTCGACGTCGCCATAATTCCCGGCGAGTTCGGAGTCGCCGAAAACGGAGCCGTATGGGTACCCGGCGAAGTCCTCGCGCCACATAGAGCCATCTTCGTCATCGCGCAGCACCTGATCCTGGTGGTTCCCGCCGATCAAATCGTGGACAACCTCCACCAGGCCTACGAGCGAATTCGATGGCAACCGAACAGCTTCGGCATTTTTATCTCGGGCCCTTCGAAGACCGCCGACATCGAGCAGTCGCTAGTGATGGGAGCGCACGGCGCCCGCAGTTGCACAGTGATTCTGCGGTGAGGCGCCTGCCTCTTACTTCTTCATGAATTTTCTGACGTCGCCCAGGAAATCCGCCCCGTAAACGTTGCCCTCGGAATCCGTGGTGACGCCCTCCGCCAGGCTGGAACCGCCCGCGTAGGGATACGGACAGGGATCCGGAATAAAGTATTTGACGGAGCCATCGCGGGCGCTGCCGATCCGAATCCCTCGTTGGGCGCCCAGGTTAAACGCATAACCAGTGCGCGGCAATGCGAATTGTCCGGTGTTGGTGCGGCCATCCCTGGATTCCGAGTCGGCCACGTAGATGACGTCGTTCTTGTCAATGTACATTCCGCTGGGCCGGCCAAACTGGAACCACTGAGCGATCCACTTGCCGTTCTGGTCAAAGATTTGAATTCGGTTGTTCTGACGGTCGCCGACGAAGAGCCTGCCGCGGGAGTCGAACGCCAGAGTGTGGACAACGTCGAATTCACCCGGGCCCATGCCTTTCCTGCCCCAAGTCTTGATGAACTTTCCGTCCTTGTCGAACTTCATGATGCGGGCGTTGCCGGTCGCCATGCCACCGCCTGTGTGTCCGTCGCCAACGAAGATATCGCCGTTGGGCGCGATGGCGACATCGGTGGGCGCATCGAACTCATCCATCCCAGGTCCTGCGACGCCCTTCTTGCCTAGAGTCAACAACACCTTCCCGTCTTGATTCATCTTGAAAACCTGGTGCCCGCCGTTGTCGGCCAGCCACAGGTTTCCTTCTTTGTCCACCGACAATTTGTGGGGGCTGACAAACATGCCGGCGCCGAACGACTTCAGCAGCTTGCCGGAGGAATCAAATTGGAAGACCGGATTGACGGTTGCATTTGCACCGCCGCAGGTCGTGCCGCCGGCCCCGGAAACTCCGCACCGGTCGACGACCCAGAGTTTGCCGTCGGGAGCAGCGGTTATGCTCGCGCTCGATCCCCACTTCCGTCCCTCGGGCAACTGTCCCCAACTCACGCCGGGGCGAAACGGATTCGGAAGATCATTGCGAGCGCCCAGCAACGACAGCGGCGGCAATTTGACGGGATATTGACCGGGAGGAAACTGTGGAAGCTCACGGCCTCCACCGGCTTGGCCTGAAGCGGCGGCGGGAAGCACACCGCAGGACTGGGCGAGCGGTCCCGGAGATCCGTCATCGGCGCTGAGCCGGACAGCAGCCACCACTAACACGCCGATTGCAACGATAGTAAGTACAGCAGCGCTGGGTTGCGGGTATCTCATTCTGGCCACCTCGCCGCCATCAATTGTACATCCCACGGCGGCTGCCAATTTCCTGATTGGGGGATGCCGCGCCACGCACTCAATTTGACAAAGCCCAATCTGCTAAATTGGGTCCTGTCATGACCTCTGCGAGCGTACGGGTGCTTCCGTCGGACAAAACGCTGGGCGCGGAGATCCAGGGTGTGGATCTCCGGCATCTCAATGACGAGGATTTTGCCGCCATTTACAAGGCTTGGCTGGATCGCTCCGTCATTCTGATGCGCGGTCAGCAACTCACCGACCAGGATCTGATCGCATTTAGCCGCCGCTTAGGGGATCTCGATTGGGCGCCGATTCAGGAAACCGGCCGACGCTTCGTGGAAGGCCTGCCGGAGATTTACGTGGTCTCCAACGTCATCGAAAAAGGCGAGCCCATCGGCAGCCTCGGCGCGGGCGAAGCGGCCTGGCACACCGACATGTCGTATCTCGAAGATCCGCCGAAAGCCAGCATGCTGTATGCCTTGGAAATTCCGGCCGCGGGCGGCAATACCTATTTCACCGGCATGTATCGCGCCTACGAGGCCCTGCCCGCGGAAACCAAGCGCCGCATTGAAGGCCTGCGCATTAAGCACGATGGAACTTACAACAGCGGTGGTTACGTGCGCCAGGGCGTGACCGCCGTCGACGATCCCGTGACTTCTCCCGGCGTCTATCACCCGCTGGTCTGCACCCATCCGGAGACCGGACGCCGCATGCTGTATCTGGGCCGCCGCCGCAACGCCTACATCGGCGGACTGCCGCTGGCGGAATCCGAGGCGCTGCTCGACGAACTGTGGACGCATGCGTCCGCTGAAAGATTCGCTTGGCATAACGTATGGAAAGTGGGCGACGTGGTGCTGTGGGACAATCGCTGCACCATGCACCGCCGCGATCCTTTCGATGCCAACGACCGCCGCGTGATGCACCGCACTCAGATCAAGGGTAGTGCGCCGCTGGCCGCATGAGACACACGTGAACACCACGCCGACAGAGACCGCGCGAAGGCCCCACTTTTTCGGGCTGCTCAGTACACCGGGAGCCGTGCTGGCCCTGCTCTGCGTTCTGTATTTCATCCTGTTCATGGATCGCGTCAGCCTCAACACGCCGCGTCCCATGATGATGAAGGACCTGGGACTCACCAATACGCAGTTGGGCATTGCGTTTTCGGCGTTTTCCCTCCCCTATGCGTTTTTTCAATTGGTCGGCGGCTGGATCGGCGACCGCTTCGGCGTGCGCCGTACGCTCTTCGTCGGCTGTTTAATCGTGGGGGTTTCGACCGCGCTGACCGGCGGCGTCGGCGGTTTTGCGTCCCTCGTCGCGCTACGCATCGCGCTGGGATTCGGCGAAGGCGCGGCGCTCCCCACGGCCACCCGCGCCATGGCCATCTGGACCCCGGCGAGCCGTTGGGGCTTTGCGCAAGGCATCACGCACGCCTTCGCGCGCATCGGCAACGCGGTGACGCCACTGCTCATGGCCGGCATGTTGCTGTTCATAACCTGGCGAACTTCGTTCGTGGTCCTGGGCATCGCGAGCCTTCTGTGGCTGGTGGTGTGGATGTGGTTCTACCGCGATGACCCGCGTGAACATCCCAGCATCACCGCGGCCGAGCTCGCCACGCTTCCCGCCCGTTCCGCAAAAGCCCGCCCCGAGATTCCGTGGCTGCGGCTCGGCCGGCGCATACTTCCCGTCACCATGGTCGACTTTTGCTACGGTTGGACCCTTTGGTTATTCCAAAGCTGGATCCCGGCGTTCTTCTACGAAAACTACCACTTGAACCTGCAATCGTCGGCGCTGTTCTCCATGGGTGTGCTATCGGCGGGCGTCATCGGCGACACCGTCGGCGGGGTGATGACGGACCGCCTGCTCCGCCGCACTGGTAACGTGCGGATCGCCCGCCGCAACGTCCTCATCGTCGGTTTCCTGGGCGCGTTTGTCTTTCTACTGCCCGTGATGCTGATCCACGACCTGACGGTCGCGACCCTCGGCCTCTCGCTGGCATTCTTCTTCTCCGAGCTCATTGTCGCGCCGATCTGGGCCATCCCCATGGACATCGCGCCGCGTTACGCGGGTACCGCCAGCGGCATGATGAACTTCGGCTTCGGCGCCGCCGGCCTCATCTCGCCCGCTATGTTCGGATACCTGGTGGACCGCACCGGAAGCTGGGTGGTTCCCTTTGTTGCGTCAGTCGTGCTGCTGCTCATCGGCGCGGTGCTGACCCTGCGCCTGCGGCCGGATATTCCGTTTGAAGAATAGCGGTTGAAGCTGCGCGGCGCACGCACGCGCTTATTGCCCCTCGCGATAGCCAAGCGCATCCAGCAGCCTCGGCATCTTCTCTTCAAATGCATGGCCCTTAGTTGCGTCACGGAAATCTGCCGCAAGTACTTCTCGAACTCGCGTGGCACGTGGATGATTCCAAGTGAGAAGCGCATCGTCGATCATGATCGGGAAAATGACCCGTGCATTCCGCTTCTTTTCCTGCTCGATTCCGCGATCGATTTCGTACGCAACCCAATCTTTGGTCAGTGAGACCTCGCTGCACACGAGCAGAATCCTATCCCGCAACGAGATTTCAAGATCGATCTGGCGGTGGAGTTCCACACCCCAGCGGCCATGTTCGGGAGCATACCAGTAGTTCACGCCTCGCTCGTTGAGCGCCTTCTGGAGCCGCTCGACGAATCGCTTGTCCTCGGTGGCGTAACTGATGAAACACCGCTGCAACGGATTATACCGCTGAGAGATCCACTGGTAAAAAGCGTCCGTCTTGCTTTCGGCGCTGCCGACCAGTATCTTCTGAATCAACGGATCACAACCGCAGCCTCGCAGGAATATGTCCGGGATCCGGCCGCCGGATTTGAGGATCGTGTCGGTGCCAATACTAGATGGCGCCCCATGCCGCACATGATCGAGACCTTTGACGGCACTCAGGTCTACGTTACCTATTGAAGTGAGGGCAATGAAGGTACCAGAAACATCAGCGTCGTTGAGGTTCGCGC